>CAZNDQ010000493.1:0-3555 GCA_964571825.1 uncultured Planctomycetales bacterium
TCCGATGATCGCGATCGCCCACCAGAGCCCACGGTGCATGAGGCCGGCCGCGCCGAGGGCCAGGCCGGCGGCCGCGAGCAGTCCAGTGCCGAGAGCGGTGGCGGAGAGTGTCAGCCACGCCGCGCCGGCGTAGTAAATGCGCAATCGTCGCGCCGGCCAGAGCCCCCACCCGGCGGCGGCGGCGAGGAGGACGAGGGCCGTGGGACCCTCGAAAACGACCACGGCGACTGCGGCCCAGGACTTCGCGGCGATCAGCGCGGCGAGCAGAAGCAGCGCGAGGACGCCGGGGGCGTTGGCGCGCAGCGCACCGAGAAGAAATCCATAGTTCCTCGTCGGCGCCGAATCCGACCGGCCATTGAAGTGCATGCCGGATCGTACCCATGCAGCCGCGCGGCGAACAGGTCCGGTCCGTTGAGGCAGTTCGGGGGGCGACGTACAATTCCTGCATGATCGCGGCCGCGGTGCCCGAACACGATCCCCAGCGCATGCTGATCGTGCTGCCCAATTGGGTGGGCGATCTGGTATTGGCCACGCCGGCGCTGGAGGCGATCCGGCGGCGGTATCCGCGGACACACATCACAGGGCTACTCAAGTATCCGCTGCGGGAAGTGCTGGCCGGGGGCGCGTGGCTGGACTCGCGAGAGTATTATACGTCGCGTCGAGGGAATCACATTCAGCGCGACGGGATCGTGTCGATCGTCCGCCGGTTGCGGCAGGGCGAGATCGACCTGGCGGTGCTGTTTCCGAATTCGTTTCGGTCTGCGTTGATCGCGCTGCTGGCGGGCGCGCGGCGGCGCGTCGGCTATGCGCGCGACGGCCGGTCGCTAATGCTGACAGCGCGGCTGGATCCGCCGCGGGAGCACGGCAAGTACAAGCTGACCCCGGTGATGCGGTATTACAACCGGCTGGCGGCGGCCGTGGGCGCGGGTGATCCCCCGATGCTCCCAATGCTGCACACGACGCCGGACGAAGAGGCGCGCGTTGACCGGCTGCTGGAGCGGTGTCGCGTGAACGAGGAAGCGCCGCTGGTGGTGATCAACCCGGGGGCGGCGTTCGGCCCGTCGAAGCTGTGGATGCCTGAGCGGTTCGCGTGCGTCGCAGATTCGCTGACCGAGCAACTTGGTGCGGCAGTGTTCGTCTCCGTCGGCCCCGGTGAGGAGGGGATTGCAAAGGCAATCCGGCGCCACCTCCGGCGGGAGGCGCACATTCTGGTGAACGATCCACAGGTAGGGCTGGGGGGGCTCAAGGCGCTGATCCGGCGGGCAGCGCTGCTGCTGACGAACGACACCGGCCCGCGGCATTTCGCCATCGCGTTCGGTGTGCCCGTGGTGACGCTGTTCGGCTCGACGGCGCAGGAGTGGACGGACACGGGGTACGTCAAGGAGCGCAAGATCAGCGTTCCGGTTGACTGCGGACCGTGCCAGAAGCCGGTGTGCCCTCTGGACCACCGGTGCATGACGGGGATCGACGCAGACTGGATCACGCGGGAGTGCATCCAGTGCATTCAGCAATACTCCTCGAGCGCGCTGCCGGCGTGAGTGCGGCGGTGCACAGCCGTCGTGGCGGGCACATGACCGATACCACTCCGCAGATTGCCGGTCCTGTCGAGCCGGAAGGCGAGTGCGAGTTTCACGTAAGATCGGAATACGGGGAATTGCTGGCGCGCGCGGGTGTACGGGACTTTGCCGCGCTTCTTGTACTCGGTGCGGAAGCCGAGCTGGGAAAGCCCGGCCTGGCGGCCGGACGCAGGCGCGCGCGCGTCGAACTGCTCGGCGCCGACGGCGGCTTGCACGTCTTCTATCGTAAGAGTTTTGAAGGGCGCGGCGCGCCGGACGGTGTTCTGCATTGGCGCCGCGAGGAGCGTGACACGGCGGAGCGAGAGGTGCGGCAGATGGAGGCGCTGGCGGCGGCAGGCGTGCCGGCGGTGCGGTGGGCGGCGTGGGGGCGCGAGATCGGTCCCGACGGAGCCGAGCGGCGCAGCGCCGTGCTCTGCCCGGCCGTGCCGGGCGATGCGCTGGAGCGCCGCCTGCCGGCGATGATCGGCGGGCTGGCGGAGGCGCAACGGCGCGACATGATCCGCCGGATCGGGGACGCACTGGCGCAGTTGGTAGCGAAGCTGCACGGCCTTGGATTCGTCCATCGCGACCTGTACTTGTCGCACATTTTCGTCGAGCCGGCGCGGAGCGGCGAACCGGTACTGACGTTGATCGACGTACAACGGGTCTTTCGGCCGCGACTGTTCGTTTCGCGCTGGATCGTCAAGGACCTGGCCGCGCTGCACTACTCGACTCCGCCGGCACTCATTCGTCCGATCGAGCGCCTGCGCTGGCTGCGAACCTACCTCGGTGTTCGGCGTCTTGACGGGCGCGGGCGGCGGCTGATCCGACGCATCGAGTGCAAGGCTGCGCAGATTGCGCGGCACGACCGGCGCCGCCGGGAGCGACACACCGCATGAGAATCGGTCTGGTCATCGAACACGCCGACCCGTGGCGCGGCGGCGCGGAGACCTCGGCCGCGCAGTACATCGACCATCTCGTCGCGCGCGGCATGCACGTGGAACTCTTCACGCGCTCGGAAGTGCGCGGGCGTCCGGGGTGCACGGTACGCACGATCGGCGCGCCCGGCCTGACTCGGCTGGGACAGACGCGTGCGTGGCTTGCCGGCGCCGACCGCGCCGTCCGCGCGTCGTCGGTGGACCTCGTGCACGCGATTTCGCCGCTGGCGGCGGCGGACATCTACGAGCCGCGCGGCGGGACGCTGGCGGAGACGATGGCGCGAAACATCGCGCTGCGCTCTTCCCCCGCGCGGCGGTGGCTGAAGCGCAATCTCACGCGACTGACGCTGCGTCAGCAGGTCCTGCTCGCGGAAGAGCGGAGCCTGCTGCGGCGCGATCCCCCGCCGCTGGTGGCGGCGGTCTCGCAGTACGTTGCGCGACAGTTGCACGAACACGAGTCGTTTCCCGGTGACCACATCCGGGTGGTCTTCAACGGCGTCGATCCGATCGAGTCCACGGTCGCGGAGCGCTCTGCGGCCCGTGCCGACATCCGCCGCGCACAAGCCCTCGGCGAAGACACCTGCGTGGTGCTGGCGGTTGCGCACAACTTTCGGCTGAAAGGGGTACCGGAGGCGATCGGTGCGGTAGCGGCCGTACGCACCACGGCCGGCCGCGATGTCGTGCTGCTGGTGATCGGCCGGGACAACCCCCGACGGTGCCTCCGTCTGGCGCGGCGGCTGGGTATCGAGCCGCACGTGCGCTTTCTCGGCGCCGTCGGCGACGTCCACCGGTATTACCTCGCCGCGGACGTGTTGCTGCACCCGACCTATTACGACCCGTGCAGCCGGGTCGTGCTGGAGGCGCTCTGTGCGGGGCTGCCGTGCATCACGACGCGCTTCAATGGCGCAGCCGAGGTGATTGAAGACGGTGTTCACGGATACGTTGTCGAGTCGCCGGCAGACCTCAGCGCTCTGGCCGGGCGGCTGGCGCTGCTTACCGATCCAGCGCAACGTGCTGCCATCGGCGAGGCGGCATCGTCACTCCGCCATCGTTTGACGATG
>CAZNDQ010000494.1:0-3554 GCA_964571825.1 uncultured Planctomycetales bacterium
ATTTCGAGGCCTGGAAGAAACAGCAACTGGCGATGTGCAATGAGGCGCTGGGGGCGATGCTGGTCGAATACGGCGTACACGACGCGCGGGACGAAGCGGCCGAGGCGCTGGGCAAGGACCGCGGGGAGCAGATCGGGAAGCTGCGCGAAGCGATCGAGAAGAAGTACGAGAAGCTGATCGACGTGGACGAACGCGAAAAAACGGAGAAATCGCGGATCAAGGCATTGGAGGACGAGCAGCAGCGCAAGGAGGCGACGAAAAAACTTGAGGACGAGCTGCCGGGGCTCGTCGCGGAGTCGCGGGCGCGGTACCGCGCGGAACTGGAGGGTGTTAAGCAACTCGGCAATCAGCGCGTGTTCGGGGAATGGTGGTCGCACATGCTGCATCAGGGGGTGCAGGTGATGCGGGCCGTGCGCGCGGGCAATGTACTGGGAGGCATGGGGAGCCCGATCGCCGCGGCGCAGCAGGGCGCGCCGAGCCTGTTGGGCGCGCTGACTCTGATGGCCGGCGGCGGTTGGTGGTTGATCAGCGAGCATCCGTGGTTCGGGGTACTGTTCCTCGTGCCGTTCCTGGCGATCTGGTCGCTGCTGGGCGGGGCGATCTGCCGCATGGCGGCGTTGCAGGCGACGCGCGACGAGCGGATTTCGCTGGGAGAGGCGCTGGGGTTTGCCCGGCGCAAGTGGCTGGACTTTCTGCTGGCGCCGCTGATTCCGGGCGTGTTCATCGCGGCGGTGGGGCTGCTGCTGTTTCTGGGGGGGTGGTTGCTGGCGGTGCCGGTGGTCGGCGAATTGCTGGGCGGGCTGCTGTTTCCGCTGGCGCTGCTGGGCGGGTTCGTCATCGCCGTCGTGATGATCGGGGCGGCGGCGGGCAAGCCGCTGTTCTGGCCGACGGTGGCGGTGGAGGGGTCGGACTCGTTTGATGCGATCTCGCGCAGCTACAGCTACGTGTTCAACCGGCCCTGGCGGGCGATCTTCCTCGGGCTGGTGACGCTGATCTACGGCGCGTTCTGCTATCTCTTCGTGCGGGTGTTCGTCTGGCTGATGCTGCTGGGAACGCACGTGTTTCTTTCGCTGGGGGCGGGGGTGTTCGCCGACCGGCCGGAGGCGGGCATCGGGCGCACCAAGCTCGACGTGATGTGGCCGGCGCCGCAGTTCGACAGCCTGATGCCGCGGCTGGACACACTGGACCAGATCCGCGCGGAGCCGGCGGGGGCGCTGCTGATCTGGGCGTTCGTCGGGATCGTCGTCGCGGCGACGCACGCGTTCGTGCTGAGCTTCTACTTCTGCGGGTCGACGTGGATTTACCTGCTGCTGCGGCAGAAGGTGGATGCGACGGATATCGAAGACGTATACCTCGAGGACGCCGTGCCGGCGGAGATCGAGGAGGCGCCTGCGGCGACGAGCGCAGCGCCGGCGGCGATTTCGCCGCCTGGTGCAGGCGGAACGGGCGAGACGCCCGGCGGGCGCCCGCCGGCACCACCGGGGGATGCGCCACAATAGGGTGGCGGGCGCGCTGTCGGATGAGCCATGCCAGAACGAGCACTTCGACAGGGTCATTATTCGTCAGGACGCAGGAGGCGATGGTCTGCACACGCTTCGCTGGCCGTCACGTGCGCACTGGGGGCGGTGGTTTTGGGCGAAGGACGCGCAGCCGACGCGGCAGCGCTGACGGCCGAGCAGACGGAGCAAGCGGGTGTCGCGCCGTCGCCATTGCTGACCGAGCAGGGGACGATTGAATCGCTCGACGTGCGGCAGAAAGCATTTCGGCTGCGCGTGGGGTCGGGGCGTTCGTCGCGGACGATTCGCGTGCGGACGGTGTTGTCGACGCCGCTGAAGGCGGCGGGCCGGGTGATTTCCTGGGACAACCTGCGCGAGGGCCAGCAGGTGACGGTGCGCTGGTACGACACGACGGGTCGGCGGGCGCGGAGCAATCAGCGGATCTTTCCGACGGAGATCGAGCTGCTGACACAGGAGTTGACGGGGCGGATCGACGGGGTGAACGCGGGGTCGGAGATGGTGCGCGCGACGTTGGGGGAGCTGGAAGAGGTGACGGAGGCGCGCGGAGGAAAAGCGATCACGCGGACCGCGTTGAAGGAGAATGAGGAGGGGCGGGCGCGGCGACAGACGACGCGGTTTGGTGCGCTGCCCGCGCTGCAGGTGATGCGCGAGGGGCAGCCGGTGACATTGCGGGACGTGCGCGACGGTGATTTCTTTCGCGCACAAGTTGTCGAGGTGGGGGCCAAACTTCTGCTGCTGAAACTGGAGCTGAACCCGATGCTGTCGAAGGCAGAGGAGACCGGCGCAGGCGGAGCGGCGACTGCAGCGGCGGGTGCGGTGCGGACTGCGGCACCGTCGCTGGAGAAGAGGCGCGCGCGGCCGACGGCGCGGGTCACGGTGCGTCGGGCGCGGTGAGGCCGGCGATGAGGGCGTAGCGTCCGGCGGCATCGCCTTCGCGGCGGTGGGAGAAGAGGCGCTCGTCGCAGATCGAGCAAATCGCGGCGGTCTCAATGTTTTCGGGTTTCAGGCCGGCTTCGGACAACTGGATGTGAAGTGCGCGCCAGAGGTCGAAGTACCAGCGGCCGTCGCGCCGCGGCACGCAGGCGTCGACGTCGGAGAGGCGCGTGGCGGCGATGCGGCGGACCTCGGGCCCGACGGCGTAGCAGCAGGGCCCGGCGGAGGGGCCGATCGCGGCGAGCAAGTCCTGCGGGCGTGAGCCGTACGAGCGCGTCATCTGGTGCACCAGGTTGGCGGCGATGCCGGCGACCGTCCCGCGCCAACTGGCGTGGCCGGCCCCGAGGACACGACGCACCGGATCGTATAGAAGCAGCGGCGGGCAGTCGGCCGAGAGCATGATGATGCCGACGCCGGGGCGGTCGGTGAGGAGGCCGTCAACGAAGGGGATAGCGGAATCGCGTCCGTCACGGCCGCGGCCGATGTCGGCAGGCTCGATCGGCAGCACGTCGGCGCCGTGAATCTGTGCGGGCGCGGTGAGGCGGTCGAAGTCGAGGCCGAGTGCTCGGCATAGGGCGCGGCGGCGCTCGATGGCGCGGTGAGCATCGGGGCCACGATGCGGAGCCATGTTCCAGGGGCGCAGGGTGACGGCATGGACAAGTCCGGTCTGGACGGCCAAGCGCGGAAAGCACAGCACGTCGCAGCCGGAGAGGTTGGCTTCAATCATCCGAGCATCTTATCGTGCGCGCGGTCGGCGCAAAGCCCTGGAGGCGCGTTGCGCCGCACCGCATGATGCGTCAAGAATTGGCCGGGCGGGTCTGTAAGCCGAATTCTGTCCTCGTCGAGGCGAGGGGCGATCATTCATCTGGGCCGGCGATTGCCCGCCGGCTCGAGCACCCTACCCGCGGCTGGGCGATCCGGGCCGGATCGCATCCGCCGTAGCGGATTGGCCGCCTATGTGGGCTTGCTGGCGGTGGGGTTTGCCGTGCCGCGGATGTCACCACCCGCGCGGTGCGCTCTTACCGCACCATTTCACCCTTACCGCAGCGGCGAGGCCGCCGCGGCGGTGTATTTTCTGTGGCACTTTCCCTGGGCTTCACGCGG
>CAZNDQ010000495.1:0-3544 GCA_964571825.1 uncultured Planctomycetales bacterium
TCTCGTCCCGAATCAGCGAATCTGTCCCGACATGGCGCGCAGTGGGTGAAGATTTATTTCAAAAATCCGGAGGAGGCCGGAAAAAAAGTTTTTTTTGAGTGCGCATTAGGCCGGCTCAAAGCAGTGTCCAGTGACCAGTGGCCGGTGACCAGTTGTGGAGTCCGGTGTACCGGACGGAAGACAGAGCGCGCTCGGCGCGCCGCGCCGTGCGCGGCGTCGGCGCCAAGGGCGGGCCGAGTGGGGTTCTTCGGGAGGGGGGTAACTCGCAGAAGAGAATGGGCCGGCGCTCAGGGCGGCGCGAGATAAGGTGAGCGCGGCACCGCAGGCGCGGCGGAGGGGCTTCGCCTTGTTTGCCAACAAGGCGGCTGGGTACCGGGCGGTATGGTTTGAGCGGCGCGGGACCGCACGATAAAACTAGGCGCGGAAGGATGCAGATGACGACGCAAACGGCTCCAAGACAGACCGCGTCAGACATCGATGCGCTGGCGTTGGCCGCGGAGTTGCAGCGGAGGCATGAGGCAAGCACGTCGGCCGAAGCGCGGAAGCAGCGCGGGCAGTTTTTTACGCCGACGGGCATTGCAGACTACATGGCGGGTCTGCTCTCGTCGCGGGGCAAGCGGCTGCGCGTGCTCGATCCCGGCGCGGGGACGGGGACGCTTTCGGCGGCGGTGTGTGCGCGCGTGGCGCGGCTGCGTGCGCCGCGGTCGATTGAACTGGTGCTCTTCGAGACGGACCCGAACGTGCTGCCGCTGCTGGGGGAGAACCTGCGGCACTGCGCGCGGAACTTGCGCGACGCCGGCCATCAACTCCATTACGTCGTTCACGCGGACGATTTCGTGCTGAGCAACCGCGAGGTGTTCGGGCAGTCGACGTTGTTCGGCGACGGCGCCGGGTTCGGCGAGTTTGACGCGGTGATCATGAACCCGCCGTACTTCAAGCTGAACAAGGCGTCGGCGCATGCGCGGGCGTTTGCCGAGGTGATCGAGGGGCAGCCGAACATCTATGCGCTGTTCATGGCGACGGCGGCGGCGATGCTGCGGCCGGGCGGCGAAATGGTGGCGATCACGCCGCGCAGCTTCTGCAGCGGGCTGTACTTCCGCGAGTTTCGCCGCTGGTTTTTCGAACGGATGACGCTGAGGCAGGTTCACCTGTTCGAGTCGCGAACAGAGGCGTTTGCGGGCGCGGACGTATTGCAGGAGAGCATCATCACATCGTGGGTGCGCGGTGGGGGCGCCGACGAGCGCGTGCGGATCAGCACGAGCCACGGGGCGGACCTGGCGGGCGCAGACGAGACGGCAGCCTATCCACGAAAGCAGATCGTCGATCAGGCGTCGGGGGACCTGGTGGTGCGGATTCCATCGAGCCGCGTGGACGCGCTGGTGATGGCGGCCGTGGAGTCGTGGCCGATGCGATTCGCGGACCACGGGTTGTGCATCTCGACGGGGCCGGTGGTGCTGTTTCGGGCGACGAAATACCTGTCGGCGAACGGAAAGGCAGACGGAGTGCCGCTGCTGCACCCGCACAATGTGCGGCCGTTCGAGACCTGCTGGCCGGTGGAAAAAAAGGGCAAGCCGCTGGCGCTGCGCTCGTGCACGGGATCGGAGAAGCTGCTGGTGCCGAGCCGCAACTACGTGCTGGTGAAGCGGTTCAGCGCGAAGGAAGAGCGACGGCGGCTAACGGCGGGGTGCTTTCTTGGGCATGACGGGGGGTGGCCGGCGGAGATCGCCATCGAGAACCACGTCAACTACGTCTATCACGCGCGGCGGGAGTTGAGCGAGGCGGAGACGTACGGGCTGGCGGCGCTGTTCAACTCGGCGCTGCTGGACCGGTATTTCCGCACGCTGAGCGGGAACACGCAGGTAAACGCGACGGAAATCCGGACGATGCCGTTTCCCGACCTGGCGACGATCGCGCAGATCGGCGCGGCGGTGCGGAAGATTGATATCGCGGAGTGCGGGGCGGTGGAGCGCGTGGTGCTGCGCGTGCTGGAGATCAACGGGTCGCTGGCGCGAGAACTCACAAGGGATTCCAAGTGAGCAGGAAGCGGATCGCGGAGGCGACGGAGATCCTCACCGCGCTTGGTTTGCCGCGCGCGCAACAGAATGAGCGATCGGCGCTGACGCTACTGGCGCTGGCGAACGTGGGGCGAGAGGTCACGTGGAAGGATGCACAGCGGCCATTGCTGCGCATCCTGGACATCATGGAGTTCATGCGACGGCAATACCGCAAGAAGTACGCACCGAATACGCGTGAAACGGTGCGGCGGCAGACGATCCATCAATTCGAGCAGGCGCGAATCGTGGACCGCAATCCCGACGATCCGGCCCGGCCGACGAACAGTGGGAAGAACGTCTATCAGTTGACGGACGGGGCGCATGGCGTGGTCCGGTCGTACGGGTCGCGCGGGTTCAAGAAGGCCGTCGCTGAGTTCATCGATCAATTCGGCTCGTTGCAGGCAGCCTATCAGAGCGGCCGCGCGGCGAACCGCGTATCCCTGCGCATGCCGGACGGGCAGACGGTCTTTCTTTCGCCGGGCGCTCACAATGAGCTTCAGGTGGCGGTGATCGAACAGTTCGGGCCGCGCTTCGCACCGGGGGCCGACGTCCTGTATGTGGGCGATACGGCGCTAAAGCACGTGGTGTGCGATACGAAGGGGCTGGGCGAACTGGGTGTGGTTATCACCGAGCACGACAAGCTGCCGGACATTGTGCTGCATTGGCGCGAGCGCAAGTGGCTGCTTCTCATTGAGGCGGTAACGAGCCACGGTCCGGTCTCGCCGAAGCGGCATCATGAACTGGAGCGGATGCTGCGGGACTGCCCGGCCGGGCGCGTCTACGTTACGGCCTTCCCGGACGCGGCGACGTTCCGCAAGTACGCGGCTGACATCGCGTGGGAGACGGAGGTCTGGATCGCCGAGACGCCGGACCACATGATTCACTTCAACGGGCCGAAGTTTCTGGGGCCGTATGAGCGTCGGCCAGGGTAGGGCGCGGCGGGGGAGGCGCTCCGCCGCTCATGGCCGTCGCCTATTTGAACTGATCGCGACGAGCCAAACGGTCAGCCAGGGCGCGGCCGCGGGTGCGGGAACCGGATACTCGACCACGTAGCCGTGCACTGGTGAATCAGGCAGCGCATCGTGCCAGAGGTAGATATCCTCGGCGGTCGGAAACGCGGGTTGATTCGGGTTGTAGACCAGCATCAGAAAGCGCTCGTCTCCAATAGCGTCATCGGGCTGCCCCTGGCGCCAGTTAGTATAGTCCCAGGATTCTCCTGTGACCCATTGCCACTCGTCGATGGGTGAAACCGCGCCCTCGGCCTGAAATCCGCCAGCCCACATGCGGTCAGGCAACGCTTGGTTGAACGCAAAGACCGCGTTGAACTCGTCAAGAGAATTGACGGCAACAAGGTGTCCGGTGACACCCATCCAGGTTCGCGAAGCGGAATCTGCCATGGCATCGTGCCAGGTGAGTGATTCGGGCGCGCTGATCAACTCGTAGTAGTGACCATTTCCCGGCCAGAAATAAGGGTCAGCGCGCAATGCGGG
>CAZNDQ010000496.1:0-3538 GCA_964571825.1 uncultured Planctomycetales bacterium
CGTCCTCCTCCTCGCGCCGCCAGAATACTCCAACTTCCCCGCGCGAGCCATTCCGGCCGGGCGCGTTTATGGCTGATGGCGCGCCAACCCTGTGAGTAACCCTGCCGCAAAATCTGCGCCCGGCGCGCAATCTTTGCCGACCCGTTCGGCGCCGGCGCCCTGCGCTGCGGCCGTCACGCGCGAAGCCCGATAAACCGAAAAGAAACCGCTCGGACTGACCGATAAAGAGTCAGGCTTTATCGGACAACGCGGTGCGAACCGGCCGCGCGCGACTTGCCCGCAACCGACTTGTTTCCGATGTATCCGTGCCGGTCTGGGTCCACTGAAGTTTCGCCGCGAGGTCGGTCGCCGCTCGCGGCGCACGGAACGCCACAAATGATCGAACAGGAGCAGGGAATCTCGGCACGCCGTCACCCACCGCGCTGCGCGCTGGCCGCCGTCAGCACGCTCGTCATCGTTCTCACCACAGCCGGCTGTCAGCACGCGCACCAGCCCGACCCCGCGCCGCCGCCGCCCGAGCCGGCGCCTGTCTACGGCGTTGGCGTCGCCGAAACGGCCGACGGCATCATGCTCTTCGGCGCCATGGAGCCCGCCGGCGCCGACGTTCCCGAGCTGCCGCCCGCCGCGCTCAAGCAGCACACCTGGATCACCGAAGGCGCCGACTTCGATCCCGACGTCGACGCCACCGGCGAACGCTTCGTCTTCGCCTCCACCCGCCACGCCCTCCGCCCCGATATCTACCTCAAATCCGTCGACGGCGCCACCGTCACCCATCTCGTCGCCGACCCCGCTGCCGACGTGCAGCCTGCCTTCAGCCCCGACGGCCGCCGCGTCGCCTTCGCCAGCGACCGCAGCGGCAACTGGGACATCTACATTCTCGACCTCGACTCGCAGAAGGTCTCGCGCATCACCCGCTCGCCCTTTGCCGAACTCCACCCGACCTGGTCGCCCGACGGCACGCGCCTCGCCTTCTGCCGCCTCAGCGAACGCTCGCGCGAATGGGAACTCTGGATCACCGGCCTCGACGCCGAGGGCCCCGAACACTTCGTCGGCTACGGCCTGTATCCGCAGTGGTCGCCCGCCGAAGACGTCCTCCTCTTCCAGCGCGCCCGACGCCGCGGCGAACCGTTCTTCAGCATCTGGACCGTCCGCCTCATCAACGGCGAACCCGGCTACGCCATGGAGATGACCGCCAGCGAGTCCACCGGACAGATTCTTCCCGCCTGGTCGCACGACGGACGCTACATCGCCTACTGCGACGTCGAAGTGAGCGGCGACGTGATGCACGACGACGGCCGCTGCCGCAGCGGACGCAGCGATATCTGGATTATCGATGTCACCGGCCGCGAGCGCTACAAGGTCAGCGACGCCGTCGGTGCCAGTTACTCGCCGACCTGGTCGGCGGACGGACGCCTCTTCTTCTCCAGCACCCGCAGCGGGGCCGAGAACATCTGGTCCGTCATGGCAACCATCCCCGGCGCGCAAACGTCGCCACAGCGCGTTTCTCACGCCGAGGACACAGCAGGAGTGCAGCGCGGCTGATGTTTATTGCCCGACACCGCGCGCCAGAGGAAAAAAACGGCTTTCTGCGGGCTCAAGGGCCCGGAAAACGTGGTCGATGAATGGCTATTCCTCAGTGGCGGCTGAGCCGCACCGAGGAATTGCGCCGCGGCGGCCGACAGGATGTCCCGGCCGACCGACGCCCGATCACGTACCAGTGAGGATCACGGATGATCGCGGGCGATTGGCGGCAAAAGCCGACGTACGTATTCGTACTGTGCGGCCTGTTCGGAGCGACCACCGGCTGCGCCAAGCCGGAACCGCCCGTCTATGCAGGCCCGCAGCGCACGTTGGCCGTCGTGCCGGCGATCAATCTCAGTGGGTCGACCGATTTCGACCCCGTGGTCGTCGGCGACATCATGGCGAGCGAGCTGACCCAGATCCCCGGAATGCAGGTCGTCGGGATCAACCGCGTCCTCGCCATGATGGCCGAACTCCGGATGACCGAACTGCGCGGACCCGATGACGCGCTGGCGCTCGCCGCCAATCTCGGGGCCGACGGCATCCTGGTGTTCGCAATCACGGAATTCGACCCGTATGCGCCGCCGGTGGTGGGGATCGCCGCCCAGCTCTACGGGATCGAGACGGGTTTCAGGGCCTTCGACGCCGTCAGCACGGCACGATCGCCGACAGAAAAACCCGTCGCCTCGATCGGGGGCAACAACGGACTGCTGGCCGAGTGCCAGTACGTGTTCGACGGCTCGCAGGATGCGACCGCCCAGCGCGTCCGGGATTTCGCTGACCGTCGCCGGGCCGACCAGAGCCCCCACGGCTGGCGGAAGTTCCTTGTGAGTCAGCGCCATTTTATTCGCTTTTGTTGCCACGAGGTGGCCGCCGATCTCTTGAATCAGGCCGCCTCCGGCACGAACGGACTCGGCGAACAGGTCACGGATGACGGGGATGTCTGGCCATGACGGTTGTCCGGCAGCTATCGTTGATCAAGGGGGATCACCGCTACATCTTCCGCTATGCACCCGGGCGGGAGCCCGAAGTGCTCGACGCCTTCGCCGAGATGGCGAGCACCCAGAGCGGTTCCTTCGACTGGTTCGACGCCGCCGTCATGAGCTACCAGATGGGACGACACATGGAGAACGAGCTGGACAAGCTCCACTCCGCGTGATCGAACGTACGATTCGCCGCATGGGGACTTGCGGAGCAATTGGGACATCGCCGGTTATCGAGAGAGCCTATGAGCGCACTAGAGCTGTTTGATGAATTCCTGAGTTACCTGCGGCACGAGCGGCACTTCTCGCCGCACACCGCAAAATGCTACGCCGCAGACCTCAAACAGTACGCCGCGTTCCTCGAGTCGCTGCGCAACAACGGCACGCCGCGCGCCGGATTCTCCCCCGGCTCGCCCGCCGCCGCCGCCACCGCCGTCGCGCCCACCACCTGCGCCCGCAGCGTCGTCCTCGAGGCACCCGCCGACGACGTCCGCCGCTTCCTCGCCTGGCTGCACGAGCAGGACTACTCCAAGTCCACCACCGCGCGAAAGCTCGCCACCCTCCGCAGCTTCTACCGCTTCTGCATGCGCCGCAGCTTCATCAGCGAAAACCCCATGGCCTCCATCCGCACCCCCAAGCTCGACAAGCGCCTGCCCAAGTTCCTCACCCTCGAGCAGATCGAAAAGCTGCTGGGCACGCCCGACGTCTCCACGCTCCTCGGCGCACGAGACCGCGCCATGCTCGAAACCATCTACTCCACCGGCATCCGCGTCAGCGAACTCGTCGACCTCAACATCGCCGACGTCGACTTCGGACAGGAATGCCTCCGCGTCCGCGGCAAGGGCAAGCGCGAACGTATCACCCCCATCGCCCCCGGCGCACTCCAGGCCATCAAACGCTACCTCGACATGCGCTACGCCGACTCGCGCTCCCGCAGCTACGTTCTGGTGGTACGGCGACCACACAGGTCCACCCTCTGCCCCAGCACGCGCAGCGTCCGCCGCAAGCTCGACAAGTACCTCCTCGAGGCGGGC
>CAZNDQ010000497.1:0-3536 GCA_964571825.1 uncultured Planctomycetales bacterium
CCGTCTGGAGCGCGGCCCGCATCGGCGGCAAGCGCGCCTACCAGCTCGCGCGGCGCGGGCGAACCATGGCCGTGCCGCCGCGACCCGTCACACTCTACTGGCTTGTCGTCCACCGCTACGACTGGCCCGAGGTCGAGTTCGAAGTCGCCTGCGCGCGCGGCACCTATATCCGCTCGCTCATCCGCGACTGGGGCGCAGCGCTCGGCACCGGCGGCTGTCTCACCGCGCTGGTGCGCACGGCCGTCGGGCCCTTCACCATCGAGCACGCCGCGCACCCGGACGACTTCGACCGCCGCCCGCTCCACGAATTGCTCGTCCCACTGGAAACGGCGCGCGAACTCATCGCGCGCTGCCACGACGTTGTCCCGCCGCGCCCGGCTTGACCGCGCACAGCGCCGCCCTACAATCGCCGCCACCCGAAAGGAAT
Source organism: uncultured Planctomycetales bacterium (assembly GCA_964571825.1). Lineage (GTDB taxonomy): Bacteria > Planctomycetota > Phycisphaerae > UBA1845 > CAZNDQ01. The sequence goes on from CAZNDQ010000497.1 coordinate 428, forward strand.
CGCCCGATCATGAGAGTCGGTCTCATCGGCCCGCTGCAATCGGGCAAGACAACGCTGTTTGCGGCGATCACCGGCCTGCTGCCCGACCCCGCGGCGCTCGCCGCCGAGCACCTCGCCACCGTCCGCGTCCCCGAGCCGCGCCTCGACCTGCTCTGCTCGCTCTACAACCCGAAGAAACGCACCGAAGCGCAGATCGACTTCGTCGACGTCCCCGGCTTTTCCGTCGAGACGGCCGCCCAGCAGGCCGACTTCCGCCGCTTCTTCCCGTCCTTCCGGCTCTGCGACGGACTCATCGCCGTTGTCCGCGCGTTTGCTTCCGACTCCGTGGTCGCCTATCGCAATCGCGTCGACGCCCTCGCCGACCTCGACGAACTGCGCTCCGAGTTGCTCTTCGCCGACCTCGAAGCCGTCGAGAACCGCGCGCAGAAACTGGAAAAGGCGCTGTCGCGCCCGTCAAAAACGCAGGCGCAGGAAAAAGCCGAATTGGAGTTCATGCAGCGCCTCCGCGCCGCGCTCGAGGCCGACAAACCCATCTCCTCGGTGGCGGCGAACGACGATGAGCGCCGCTGGGTCCGCAGCTTCCAGTTCCTCACCGAAAAGCCGCTGCTCGTCGTCGTCAACGTCGCCGAGGACCAGGCAACGGCGCCGCCGCCCTTCGACGCGCCGCACGCCCACAGCACCATTGCCCTCTGCGCCCGCGCCGAGGCCGAGATCGCCCAGCTCGACCCACCGGACCGCGCCGCCTTCCTCGCCGACCTCGGCCTCACCGAGCCCGCCCGCGACCGGCTCATCCGCGCTGCCTACGACGCCATCGGCCTCATCTCCTTTCTCACCTGCGGCGAGGACGAGTGCCGCGCCTGGACCATTCGCAAGGAAACGCACGCCGTCGACGCCGCCGGAAAAATCCACTCTGACATCGCCCGCGGCTTCATCCGCGCCGAAACGGTTTCATACGGCGATTTGCTTGCCCACGGTGACATGAAGGCCGTCAAGGCCGCCGGCAAGGTCCGCCTCGAAGGGAAAACCTACGTCGTACAGGACGGCGACATCATCAACTTCCGCTTCAACGTCTGATGCCGCCATGTCCGCAGCGCGGCGCATGACCGGCTTCGGCTGCCCCCTTGTCGTGGCCGTTCTCACCGCCGCCGCCCGCGCGCCCTTCGTCCTCTGGCCCCAGCTCCACTTCGACAGCGATCAGGCGATCATCGGCCTGATGTCGCTCGACCTGCTCGCCGGGCGCAGCCTGCCCGTCTTCTATTACGGCCAGACCTACCTCGCCTCCATCGAGCCGTATCTCGCCGCGCCGTTCCTCTGGCTCGCCGGCGCCGACCGCGCCGCCCTCAAGCTCCCCATGCTGCTGATGAACGTCCTCACGCTGCTGCTCTACTATCGCGCCTTTCGCCTTGACGCCGCGCAGCCACCCCGGCGTGCTTTGCTCCTCGTCGCGCCGCTCGCCGTGCCCGCCGTCCTTATGGCCAGCCTGCTCACCGACGCCTGCGGCGGAAACTGGGAGCCCGCATTCTGGATCATCCTGATGTGGATGTCGCGCCGCCGGCCCCTGCTGCTCGGGCTCGTCGCCGGCCTCGCCCTGCAGGGCCGACTGTTCTGCCTCTACGGCCTCCTCCCCCTGCTCGCGCTGATCGTCTGGCGCCGCGCCTGGCGCCCGCGCGGCTTCGCGCTCTTCACTGCCGCGCTCGTCGCCACCTACTCGCTCATCGCCTTCGCCGCTCGTTACGCGCCGAACTACTTCGGCCTGCCCTCGCCCACTCCGAGCTTCGACCCCGCCGCCGCATTGCGCCTCGCGCCCATCCTCCTCTCCGACCTTCTCCCAACGCTCTTCGGCCTGTCCCCCACGCCGCTGACACGCTTCTCTATCGCTGCCGATCTGACCGTCAACCCGTTCTGGTCCGCCGCCGCCGTCGCCGCCGGCCTGCTCCTCATCCTCGCCGCCGCCCTCTACCGCCCGGGCTTCCGCCGCGTCGAGCGCTGGGATTTGCCGCTGCTGCTCATCGCCACCGGCACGCTCGCCCTGCTCGGCTTCCTTGTGCTCCCGTCACCCACCACCGTCGATCCGTTCGTCATCCGCTATCTCTTACTCGTGCCCCTGCTGCCCGTCGGCGCGGCCGCGCTGCTCCTCCAGACGCGCGGCGCGCGCCTCGTCCTCCTCGGGCTGGCCCTCTGGACCGCCGCCAACCTTTCCCAATCGGCCGCGCTCTGGGCGCACGCCGTCCGCCGACCGCCGCCGGACCCCTGCCGCGAACTCGCCGCCGCCCTGCGCGACCTCGGTGTCCGCGCCGCCTGGGCGCATTACCGCGACGCCTACCAGCTCACATTCATGCTCAACGAAGACGTGATCGTCACGACGCCCGCGGGTGTCCGCATCCGCCGCTACAACGACATCATCGCCGCCGCCCCCGGCAACCGCCCGCAGATTCTGCTCGGCGATATCGCCTGCCCCGGCGCCGTCCACGTCGCCGGATTCACCATCTGCCCCGAACCTCCCGCCGGCTGGGACTTCTCGGCGCTCCTCGGTCGCGCCGCACCGGCCGAGCAGAACTAGGCGCGCCGCCGGCCGTCCCGCTTCGACTGCAACCGCTGCGCTTCTTCCGCCTTCTTCGCCAGCTTCTCGATCCAGTTCATCTTCTTCGGCCCCTCCGGCGGCTTCGGTTTGCCCGGCGGCTGCATCGTCCCCTTCGCCTCCTCCGCCTTGATGTGCTGCCGGATCCGCCACTGCTCGATCACGCCGAAAAACGTGCTCGACATGATGTACAGGTTCAGCCCGCTCGGCGCATTGTAAAACAGCAGCCCCATCATCAGCATCATGTACTTCATGATCTTCTGCTGCTGCTCGAGCTGATCTTCTGTCTTGCTCTGCCGCTTATGATGCTGCGCCGCCTTGGGCATGAACCGCTGCTGCAGGTACATCGCCAGCGACAGCAGAATCGGCAGAATGTTCAGCCCCTCGATCGGACCGATCATCCCCGACAACAGCGGAATATGGAACGGACTCGCCAGCGACACGAGCGCGTCCGGCGCCGTCAGGTCGCGAATCCAGAGCACGAACGGCTCCTGCCGCATCTCCACCGTCGAACTCAGCGCCGTGTACAGC
>CAZNDQ010000498.1:0-3532 GCA_964571825.1 uncultured Planctomycetales bacterium
CTCGGCACCTTCTACCGCAAGGCCGGCCGCCTCAACGACGCCCGCAAAACCCTCGAACGCGCCCTCGAGATCAACCCCAACGTCACGCAGGTTATCGTCGACCTCGGCGTCCTCGCCAAAGAGGACCGCAACTACGAGGAAGCCGAGCGCCGCTTCCGCCAGGTGCTCGAGGTCTTCCCCGATTTCGAGGTCGCCGCCGACCAGCTCGGCGCCACCTACGACGCCATGGGCCGGCTAGACGACGCCATCCGCGTCTTCGACGACGCGCGCCGCAACATGCCCTACAACCACGTCAAGTACACGATGAACATCGCCATTCTTCACGTGCGGCGGAACCGCCCCGAACCGGCACTTGCCGAGCTGGAAAGCATCCGCGACGCCCTCGCGCGCGAGACCGGCTCGGAGCTGCTGCGCTGCTACTATTTCCTCGGTGAACTGTACGCCGGCGCCGGCCGTCGCGACGACGCACGCCAGATGTACGAGACCTTCCTCCAGCGCACCGCCGGACGCACCGGACCCGCCATCGATCGCTACCGTACCAACGCCGCCGCCCGCCTGACCGAATTGCAGAAATGAGCATCGCGGAAAGGAAACCGGACGCCGCGCCGCCCGCTCAGCTTGCCGATATCTCCGCCAGCCGCCGCAGCTTCTCCGCGGCTGCGCCCCCGTCGATCGCCGACTCCGCCATCCGCGCCCCGGCCGCCAGATCGCCCGCCCGCCCCGCGACCACCAGCGCCGCCGCCGCGTTCATCACCGCCTGATCGCGCCGCGGCCCGCGTGCCCCGCCCAGCACCTCGCGCACCGCCGCGGCGCTCTCCGCCGCCGAGCCCACCAGCAGCGCCTCCACCGGCGACGCGGCCAGCCCCAGCGACTCCGGCGAGACTTCATACGTCTGCATCGCGCCGCCGCGCAGCTCGCACACCTTGCTCGCCCCGCTCACCGACAGGTCGCACAGCCCCCCCGCTCCGTGTACCACCATCACGTGCTCCGCGCCCAACTCACACAGCACCGTCGCCAGCTTCTCGCACAGCGCCGCTACCGGCACGCCCACCACCTGTCGTCGCACCCGCGCCGGGTTCGTCAACGGCCCCAGCAGATTGAAGATCGTCCGCACCCCCAGCGCCCGCCGCGCCGGCATCGCGTGCCGCATTGCCGGGTGCAGGTGCGGCGCAAACAGAAACGCGATCCCCACCTCCGCCAGGCACCGCTCCAGCGTCCCCACGTCCGCCTCGATCCGCACGCCCAGCGCCGCCATCGCCTCGGCGCTGCCGCTCGCGCGCGTGCTCGTGCGGTTGCCGTGCTTGGCTACGATCGCCCCCGCGCCCGCCGCGATCAGCGCTGCGCACGTCGAGACGTTGAACGTGCTCACCCCGTCTCCGCCCGTGCCGCAGGTGTCGATCGCCCCGGCCGGCGCCCGCACCTCCACGGCGTGTCGCCGCATCACCTCCGCCGCACCCGTGATCTCCTCGATCGTTTCCCCCTTCGCCGCCAGCGCGCGCAGCAGCGCACACAGCGGCTCCAGCTCCACTGCGCCGCGCATGATCGCCTCGAACGCCGCGCGCGCCTCCTCGCGCGTCAGGTTCCGCCCCGCCGCGACCTTCTCAACGAACTCCTGCATGCTCCGGCCGCCAGGAATGGTAATTGGCCTACGAGCGACGACCCGAACTTTTCACCGCACGCCCCGCTGACCCCCGAGATTCAACACTGTAGGGTGCGCCTTGTCGCACCTTCTTCTCTCGCCGTCATTCCGTACGCACACGCTGTTGTCATGCTGAGCGCAGCGAAGCATCTCTAATCGCACTGCCCACCCGGCACGCCGACAACCACCCGATCGCCAGCATTCCGCAATCCGCAATCCGCAATTCTTCCGCCGCGGTACTCCGCGACTCACAGCCGGTTGACCGCCGCAACGCCCCGTTCGACAATGCCGCGCGGACTGTAGGACCGCAATCCATCTCCCGTCAAGCGAGTCCGCCGGCCATGCGCACGCCGCTGCTCATCGACACCGACATGGGCGTTGACGACGCCATCGCCGTCTGCCTCGCGCTCGTCGCGCCGCAACTCGACACCCGCGCCATCGTTTCCGTCGGCGGCAACGTCGACCTCGATCAGGCCACGCGCAACATCGTCCGCCTGCTCGCCGCGCTGCGCCTGCCGGGCCGCCCGCGCGTCGGCCGCGGCCTCGACCAGCCCGGCCCGCTCCTCGACGCCCGCTGGCTCTTCGGCGACGACGGCCTCGGCAACACCAACATGCCCGACGACCCGACCGCTCCACCCCCCGATGATTTCATGCAGGTCTACGCCGATACCATCGACGCCCATCCCGGCCGGCTCGTCGTCCTCGCCATCGGCCCGCTCACCAACGTCGCCGCCTTCCTCCGCGACGAGCCGCAGCGCGCCAAAAAGATCCATCGCCTCATCGTCATGGGCGGCGCTGTCTGGGCCCCCGGTAACGTCGAGAGCGTCGCCGAGTTCAACTTTTATCGCGACGCCGACGCGGCCGCCGCCGTGCTCGACTCCGCGCTCGACATCACCGTCATCCCGCTCGACGTCACGCGCAACGCACGCCTCGACGAATCCCATCGCGCGATCTTCGAGGCCAGCGCCGCCCGCTGCGGCCCCCTCCTCTCCGCCATGCTCGCCCATCCCATGTCCCACGGCCGCGAACCGCCAAAGGGCACCTTTCTCATCCATGACGCCATCGCCCTCGGCGCGCTCCTCTGGCCCGAACTCTTCATGCGCACACGCGTCGCCCTCGAAATCCAGGCCGGCAGCAAGGTCCCCGGCGTCACCCGCCCCCGCCGCGCGCAAACCGCCGCCCATGCCCACTCCGTCCTACTCTCGCTCAACGAGGAGGTCTTCCTCGAACGACTCATCGACGTGCTCACCCACGAGCACTTTCACGTCTGAACGCTCGCCCCTGCTCGACCCGCCTCCGGCATCTGCGGGTCCGGCTCCACGTGCACCAGCACGTCCCCCACGCGCGGCTCCACCGCCAGAATGCACGCCTTCGCCCCGTGCGCGATCTCGTGCGCCGCCCGCACCGACAGCCCCGGATCGACCTCGATGTGCATGTCCACCAGGTAAACGAAGCCCATCTTTCGCGCCAGGATCTTCTCCACCCCGTGTACGCCCTGCACCGCCAGCGCCGCTCGCCGCGCCGACTCGATCACCTCCGCCGGCGCGTGCCCGTCCATCAGATCGTGCAGCGCCCGCCGCAGAAAACGCACGCCGTTGAAGGCGATGATCCCGCTCACCGCCAGCGCCGCCCAGTCGTCCGCCGCCGCATACCGCTCCCCGCCGAACGTCGCAATGCCGATGCCCACCAGCGCCGCCAGCGACGTAATTGCGTCGCTGCGATGGTGCCACGCCTCCGCGTGCATCACCGTGCTGCCCGTCGCCGTCCCCACGCGCCAGACGAAGCGATAGAGCGTTTCCTTGACGACAATGACGCCGATGAGGACCCAGAGCGTGAACCGCGCCGGCACCTGGTGTGGAGGGAGACTCGCGCGCCCCGCCTGAAGTGCCATCG
>CAZNDQ010000499.1:0-3527 GCA_964571825.1 uncultured Planctomycetales bacterium
TGTTGGCGAAGTTGCGCCCGAGTTCGAACTTCTCGCTCGTGTTGATCGTCCGCCCGTCCGGCAGCGATTCCACCTTGACCGGCATCCGCACATCCTGCGTCTCGGTGGACATCGAAGCCAGCGTATAGCGCAGGGCGTCGGTGCCGTATTTCTCGATGATGTCCAGCGGATCGACGCCGTTACCGAGCGACTTGCTCATCGTCCGGCCTTGCCCGTCGAGAATCTTGGCGTGGATGTGCACGTCGGTAAACGGGATCGTGCCGCAGTTGTACAGGCTCGCCAGCACCATCCGCGCCACCCACAGCGTGATGATGTCGCGCGAGGTAATCAGCACGTCGGTGGGATAATATGCCTCCATCTCCGGCGTCCGGTCGGGCCAGCCCAGCGTCGAGTGCGGCCAGAGCTGCGAGCTGAACCAGGTATCGAGCACGTCGGGATCCTGCTCGAGGCGCGTCCCGGGGACTGCATCGGGCGCAAGATCGTCGCTGCGCGAGCAGATGAGCCAGCGGTTTTTCTGCGGGTCGAAGCGCCAGGCGACGTCGTCGCGCCCGCCCAGCGCAGCGAAGATCTGCTCTTCGCTCACGTCGCTGCAGTACCAGATCGGGATGCGATGGCCCCACCAGAGCTGACGAGAAATGCACCAGTCGCGCTTCTCGCCCAGCCAGTCGAGGTAGGTCCGCGCGTAGCGCGGCGGATGAAACCGCACCCGCCCGTCGGTGACGGCGTCTATCGCAAGCTGCGCCAGCTCGTCCATGCGAATGAACCACTGCTCCGACAGGAACGGCTCGATCGGCGTCTTGCTGCGGTCGCTGTGACCGATGTCGGTTTCGAGGTCCTCGATCTTCTCCAGGAGCCCGAGCGCCTCGAAGTCGGCGACGACGAGTTTTCGTGCGTCGCGGCTCGACTTGCCGGAATACTTGCGCGTCGCGTCTTCGTTCACAGTGCCGTCCGGTTCGACGATCCGCGCCATCGTGCCGTCCGCGTTGAGCACGTTGATCATCGGCAGATTGTGCCGCTGACCGACTTCGTAGTCATTGAAGTCATGCGCGGGAGTGATCTTGACGCACCCCGAGCCCTTTTCCGGGTCCGCCCATTCGTCGGCGAGAATCGGCACGACGCGATCGACCAACGGCAGGAGCACGCTCCGCCCGATGAGCGAACGGTAGCGCGCATCGCCCGGATTGACCGCCACCGCCACGTCACCGAGCATCGTCTCCGGCCGCGTGGTGGCCACTACCACGTACGGCGGGTCGCCCGGCCGTGGCTCGTGCAGCGGGTATCGCAGGTGCCAGAAGTGCCCCTTGATCGTCTCGTGGTAGACTTCGTCGTCGGCGACGGCCGTCTGGAGCTGCGTGTCCCAGTTCACCAGCCGCGTGCCGCGATAGATGTTGCCATCGCGGAAGAGATTGAAGAACATGTGCCGCACGGCCCGTGCGCACTGTTCGTCGAGCGTAAAACGCGTCCGCGTCCAGTCGCACGAGCAGCCCATGCGCTGCAACTGCTGCGTGATTCGCTCGGCGTACTCGTCCTTCCATGCCCAGATGCGGTCGAGCAGGCCCTCGCGGCCAAGTTCGAAGCGCGTTTTCCCCTCCTCCTTCAGCAGCCGGCGCTCTACCACGGCCTGTGTCGCGATCCCCGCATGGTCGTAGCCGGGGATCCATAGCGTGCTCAACCCCTGCATCCGCTTCCAACGGACCAGCACATCCTGCAGCGTGTTGTTGATTGCATGGCCAAGGTGCAGCGCGCCCGTCACGTTGGGCGGCGGGATGACGATCGAGAACCGACCAGCTTTCGCCGGTGCATCCGGATCGGGCGTAAAATAACCCCCATCGAGCCAGAAACGCGTAATCTCAGGTTCAAGGGCCGCGGGCTCATAGGCCTTGGGCATCTGCAGCGTATCAGTCATGGCGGTATCTTACTCGAATGGGGCAATGGGCGTCGGGCGTTTCGTGCGGCCGCGACGCGAACCATACAGACGCGGCTCGGCAGGGTCAATCGCCAAGTTCAGCGGGTGGCAGGAGTTAGAAGGGCGCCAAGGATGAAAATAGCCGTAGGCGTGCGCAATAGAAAGGCCCAGATGCCACTCGGGGAAGGGCGGCGACTGAGCCTGGAAGGGGTTCCAAGTCGTGTCGGTTTCCTCGACGCACGGTAAGTATGACACGGATTTGTCGTTTGGCAAATGAAGTCCAAAAAAAAGTCGAGGGTTTTTGATCCCGGCGGGCCTCTGATTCAGTGAGGCTTCAACGGAGTACTGCGATGGCGAATCGGGGTGAGCGATTTCGCATTCTGGTGGCGGGGGAACTGAGCGGTGCCGCGGTGGCGCAACTGTCTGCGGCAGGGCAAGTTATCGTGGTTGGCGAAGGTGCGCTGCCGGCTGGGGATCTCGCCGCCGCAGAGGCAATTGTTGTGCGAACGCATACAAAAGTGACGCGGGAGGTGCTGGAAAGCGCGCCGCGGCTGAGGGTGATCGGGCGAGCGGGGGTGGGGCTGGACAACGTCGACGTCGCGGCGGCGCGCGAGCGTGGAATCGAGGTGGTGTATACGCCGGAGGCGAATTCGCGGGCGGTGGCGGAGCTGGCGGTGGGGTTGATCGTGGCGCTGCGCCGGGGGCTGTTGGCGGGGGATGCGGCCGTGCGCGGCGGCGCGTTCACGGCGTACCGCGAGGGGCAGCGGGTGGCGGAGTTGCGCGGGCAGACGGTGGGGATCATCGGCATGGGCCGCGCGGGGAGAGCAACGGCGCGGATTCTCCAACGCGGATTCGGGATGCGCGTCGTGTTCAATGACATCGTGGAGATCACCGGGCTGGACTTTCCGGCGGAGGCGGTCAGCAAGGCAGAGCTGTACGCGGCGGCGGCCGTGGTGTCGCTGCACGTGCCGCTGACGGAGTTGACGCGGGGGCTGATCGGCCGGGCGGCGATTGCAGCGATGCGGCCGGGGGCGCTGCTGATTAACACGGCGCGCGGCGCGGTAGTGGACGGGGCGGCCGTGGCGGAGGCGCTGCGGTCGGGGAAGCTGGGGGGTGCGGCGTTTGACGTCTTCGAGCCGGAGCCGCCGGCGGCCGATGACCCGCTGCTGTCGGCGCCGAACTGCCTGCTGTCGCCGCACGTCGGGGCGCGGACGGTCGAGGCGCAGGCGGCGATGAACGCGGTGGTCGAGGATGTGATCGCGGTGCTGGAGGGGAGGCGGCCGCGGTATGCGGCGCCGTAAGGGTCGACCGCTCCTGGCGGCCGATGCACATCCATGGCAGGCGTTTTGCATCTGCACCAAGGATATGCGAAAACGCTCATTTTCGAGTGCGCAAATCGCGCGCAAGTCCTTATTTTACGTAGTTTCTTTCGGTTTTTCGTGACTGACCTTTTTTCGGGCGCTGGATTTGTGCAGTTGCATCAATTGCGCCATGATTTAGATACACAACGATTTTAACCGCAGTCTCTACAGCAGGTTATAGATTTGACGCTGGCGTTTCGGTTTTGGGAATCTGACTCGCGGCCGCGCGCGGGGGGCGAAAATTTTTTTGAAAAATCCGG
>CAZNDQ010000500.1:0-3519 GCA_964571825.1 uncultured Planctomycetales bacterium
AGGCCAGCATGTTCGGCAGAAACTTGAGCAGCCACAGCGGCGTCAGGTTGTTCATCCCCTCTCCGCCCCATTTGCCGAGGCTGAAGCGGCCCTCGCCGTCGGTCGCGCTGGCCAGCGCGCCGGCCAGCTCATTCAGGTCGGCGCAGATCAGACCCGAACCGATGTTCGCGCCAAATCGCGTCGGATCGATGTTCGGCCCGTCAGGCGCCTCGCCGCGGTCGATCAGGCACTTGGTGCGCAGCCGCGCGTCCTTTGCCGCCTCGTAGGCGCAGGCCACCGCGATCTCGATGTCCCGCGCCATCACCTTGGCGCTCTTGCGGTAGCTCTTGGGGACGAAATTGGCGAGCTGCAGATCGGGAATCTCCCCCGCTACGCGACAGTCGAATTCCGCCACGTCAAAGGCCGAAATCCGCCGCACGCCGCACCGCTGGTCGAGCAGGCTGGTCCACAGCGCCTCCACGCCGACTCCAAGCGGTGTGACGATGCCCAGACCGGTAATGACGACGCGGCGCTCGTTTCGCATGTCTGGCTCGATCTTCGCTCCCAGCCCCCGCCTCGCACACGGCGGAGGGCATGTTCGTCCGTTCAGTCAATCCGCGAGCCGTTGTTCGCGGGATGCGGCACCAGCCGCCGGAACTGCTCGGTAAAAACGAAATTCTCCTGCGGAAACTTGATCCCGGCCATGTTCTGATCGACGTGCGAAAAGAACAGGTCGACGTGCCCGATCAACTGCCCGTTGCAGAAGACCTGCCCGCGCGTGGCCGCGCCGGCCTCGTTGATCGTCTCCATCGTCGCTTCGTAGCGCAGCGAATCACCCGGCACCACCCGCCGCGAGAACTCCGCCGTGCGGATTTTGGCCAGCACGACTTTCTCGCGAAAGTCCCGCGCTTCGCCGACGAGCATCCCCGCCGTCTGCGCCATCCCCTCAATCATCAGCGACGGCGGCATCACCTGAAAGTCCGGGTAGTGGTCGTGCAGGTGCTCCTCGGCCAGCGTGACGTTCTTTTCCGAGATCGCCCGCCGCCCGCTCTCAAACTCGACGAATCTGTCGATCCAGATCCAGCGCATCGCCCTCTTCCCCCGGCCGCCGGCCACCCGCGCTCACGCCGCCTGGCGCAGCTTCTGCTCGACGTAGTTGACCAGCGTCTTGACCGTAAACAGGTCGGGCATCTTCGAGATGTCCGGGTCCTTCTCAAACTCCGAAAAATCCGCGTGCGGCATGACCTCCTTTAGCTTGGTCAGCCCGGCGGGTGTCATCCGCCCGTGTTCCACGTACTCGGCGTTGTTCAGGAGGTCCTCCGGGAACAGTTCGCCGCGCGGAATCTTGATATTGAAGCTCTTCTCCAGCCGAAACACGATGTCGAGGAAGTCGATGCTCTCGGCGCCCAGATCGCCCTTGAGCGAGGCGTCCTGAGTTACTTCCTCCTCGTCGACGCCCAGCGCGTCAACCAGGGTCTGCTGAATGCTGGTGAAGATGTCCTCACGACTCATTGGCATAGGTTCGGCCTCCTGTCATGCCCAATTACGTCCGTCGCGGTGTGCATGCGCCTACAGGGTCGCCGCCGCGACAAGCGTCGCGGCCGGACCGCCCAGCAGTCCAAACTGGCTTCGGGCAAAGGCGATCAGTCGATCGTCCTGTTGCTTCCTCGCCGGGTCTTCGTCCGCCAGATTGGAATGGGACAAGTCGAACCGCGCCTTGACGACTTCCCGTTCACCGCAACGACCAACACCGTCGAACTCGCTGCTTTCCGCCTCGAGCCGACGTGCCGTCACTTCCATTTGCAGCAGTTCGCCCGGCCGCACAAAGCTCTTGTACGTGACGTTCCGCGCCCGGCGAAACTCGATCAGGCTCCGCTCAAAGCCCTGCGACGCCTGCACCAGCCAGACGGCGCTCTGAACCAGGGCCTCCAGCATCAACACCCCCGGCAGGACCGGGAAGGTGGGAAAATGGTCCGCCAGATACTCCTCGGCCAGGCTGACCGCCTTGACCGTTGTGATCCGCCGACCGGGCTCCAGGCTGATAATGCGATCTGCGAGTACGAACTTCATCCAACCAACCGCGCAAAGGGCGGGATCTCCCGGCCAGGGAAAGCAAGCATTGATACCCAAAAGCCCCGACTCACGCAAGCCGTAGCCGCGTCCGGGCCGGTCCGCCCGAGCAGGGCCATTGTATGCACCGACCACGGTGTTCGCCAGTTTCCAGTCGTGTGCCCCACGGCGCGAGCACCCCACCCGTCGAACGCTCTGCCCGCATGGCCACCACCTATTGGTAAGCCTCGCCGGCTCCTTCCCGGTCACTGACGTACCGTTGATCCCGCAGCGCACCACCCTTACACTTCGCTCCGCTCAACGGAGTGCTGCCCATGCGGGTTCACCGGCGACAATATTGGCTGAAGTACCTGATCCTGGCAACGCCCGCCCTGGTTGCGGTCGGCTGTAACGAACGTGAACCTATCGATAGTCGGCTCACCGAGTCGGATCTTGCTCCCGGTCCGGTGACGGCCTATGGGATCACCCTGACGGCAGAATCCTCACCCACCGATGTCGCTTTTGTGCTGCTAAATACGCTGCGAGAAGATCGGGAGGCCGTCGCACAGAAGGATTCGGAGCGCCGCGGCGAACTCTTCCGCCGCGCCTGCCGCCTCGCCGCGGCCGACAAGCTCGTCGCTGAATTCAAGCGGATGATCCAGGGCTCGCCGATGACCGAGAAGATCGTGCCCTGGCGCGCAGTGCGTGAGATTGTGCTGTTCTGGCGGCCGATCACCGCCCATTACGCGGCCTCCATCCCTGCGGACCCGACCGAGGCCGCGGCGCGCATGTTCGAGGATAAGCAGCGTGCCGCCGTCTACTGTGATGTCACCGCCAACGACGGTTCAACCGCCACGCTGCAACTGGACATGGTACACACGGCGGCCGGTTGGCGCGTCGGGCGCATCGGCTTTTCCGAGCGCTCGGCATCCGCGAAAAAGCACGACGCCGGCCAAAGCAAGGCGGTCAATCTCGCCGACCCGTCTACCTCGCAACCTTCCTGATCGACGCTGCCTCCCGGTTGCCGCGCACCACCGGCCCTGGCACCACTACTCGCGCCGCAGCCGCTGCTCCAGCCCGTCCACTTCGCTCCGAAGCGCCGCTGGTAGATGATCCCCGAACATCGCCAGGTGCGCGCGGATCAGCGGCACCTCCTCGAGCCACCGCGCGCGATCGACGCTGAGCAGCTCGCGCATCGCCTCGGGCGCGATCTCCAGACCCGACAGGTCCAGCCCGCCCGGCGCCGGCACATAGCCGATCGGCGTCCACTCTGCGTTCGCCGCGCCGTCGAGCCGCTCGAAGATCCACTTGAGCACGCGTGAGTTCTCGCCGTAGCCCGGCCAGAGGAACTTGCCCTGCGCGTTCTTGCGGAACCAGTTGACGCAGTAGATGCGCGGCAGATTCGCCGGTGCCGCCGACCCGCCAATTCGCAGCCAGTGCGCGAAGTAATCCCCCATGTGGTAGCCGCAGAACGGCAGCATCGCCATCGGA
>CAZNDQ010000501.1:0-3518 GCA_964571825.1 uncultured Planctomycetales bacterium
GACGTCGCCGCTCTCACCGGCGAGCCGTTCCCGCCCGATGTCCTCACGGCCTTGCAGCACCTCGTGCTCTCGCACCACGGCACCTACGAGTTCGGCAGCCCCAAGCTGCCCGCCACGCCCGAGGCCATCCTGCTCCACCACATCGACAACATCGACGCCAAGATCGAAATCTACTCGCGCGCGATCGCCGCCGACCCCGACGAAAACGGCGACTGGTCGCAATACGTGCCGAGCATCTCGACAAAAGTGTACAAAAAGGATGTGCTGGGCATCCGCAGCGCGTAAGCGGCGCAAGAGAGTCGCAAGCGGGGGCGTTTATGCTTTATACCCAACTGACGAAAGAAGATGTTCACTCGATGTGCCGCACAATCGGCGTCTCACGCATCGATGATCTCTGGGCCCACATCCCGGCCGACCAGCGGCCCAAAGGCGACCTCAAGCTGCCGGCCCCGCTCAGCGAGTTGGAACTGCTCGCCGAACTCAACCGCCTCGCCGCCGCCAACTCCGACTGCACGCAGCAGACCTGCTTCCTCGGCGCCGGCGCCTACGACCACTTCATCCCCACCGCCGTCGACTTCCTCGCCGGACAGAGCCCCTTCGTCACCGCATACACGCCCTATCAGGCCGAGGCCTCCCAGGGCACCCTCCAGGCCTTCTACGAGTTCCAGACCTGCGTCTGCGAACTCTTCGGCATGGACGTCGCCAACGCCTCCCTCTACGAATTCTCCTCCGCCACTCTCGAAGCCGCGCTCATGGCCCACACCGTGAACCGCGCCCGCCGCGTCCTCGTCTCTGCCGCCGTTCACCCCGACACCCTCGCCGTCCTCCGCACCGGCCTCTCTCAGCAGGACATCGAGCTGGTCTCCGTCCCCCTCCGCGGCGGCCTGACCGACCTCGACGCCCTCGCCAAACTCTGCGCCGACGGCGCCGCCTGCATCATCATGCAATCGCCCAACTTCTTCGGCTGTGTCGAGCGCCTCGACACCGCCGCCGCCGCGATCCACACCGCCGGCGGACTGCTCGTCGCCTGTGCCGACCCCGTGAGCTGCGCCCTCCTCAAGCGCCCCGGCGACCTCGGCGCCGACATCGTCGTCGGCGAGGGCCAGTCGCTCGGCGTGCCGATGGCCCTCGGCGGCCCCTACCTCGGCCTCATGGCCTGCCGCGAACCGTTCCTCCGTAAAATGCCCGGCCGCCTCGTCGGCCGCACCGTCGACGCCGAAGGACGCACCGCCTACTGCCTCTGCCTGCAAACCCGCGAGCAGCACATCCGCCGCGAAAAAGCCACCAGCAACGTCTGCACCAATCAAGGCCTGCTCGCCATGCGCGCCGTCGTTCACCTCTCCCTCATGGGCCGCCGCGGCATGGCCCAGGCGGCTGCGCTCTGCCTCGACAAGGCCCACTACGCCGCCCAGCGCATCGCCGCCCTGCCCGGCTTCGCCCTGAGGTTCGACGCGCCGTTCTTCAAGGAGTTCGTCGTCCGCGCGCCACACGATGTGCCCGCGCTGCTCGCGCACTGCCGCGCCAGGGGCATCCTCGCCGGCGTGCCCCTCGGCCGCTGGTTCCCCGAAATGCACGACTGCTTCCTCACCGCCGTCACCGAAAAACGCACGAAATGCGAGGTCGATGCCCTCGCCGACGCACTGGGGAGTTTCAAAAAGTAACCGCGGCCCCCGCGCCGCGCGATATTCGCGAGAGATTCACCCATGACCACACCCAACGCCATGCCGCTGTCCGAAGACGCCGGCTGCTGCCAGCCCGAGCCCCTGATTTTCGAGTTGAGTGCGCCCGGGACGATGGGCGTCTCGCTGCCCGAATGCGACGTGCCGCGCGCAGACCGTCACAAGGCGATCCCCTCCGAGTTGCTCGCCGACGAATCCGCCGGCCCGCGCCTCCCCGAGGTCGGCGAGTTCGACGTCGTCCGCCATTTCACCCACCTCGCCCACCGCCTCTTCAGCGTCGATCAGAACTTCTATCCGCTCGGCTCCTGCACAATGAAGTACAACCCCAAGATCAACGAGCGCGCGGCCGCCATGCCCGGCTTCGCCGCGCTCCACCCCTATCAGCCCGTCGAGCAGCTCCAGGGCATCCTCGAACTCCTTTGGCACGTCCGCACCTTCCTCGCCGAGATCGCCGGCCTCGCCGAAGTCTCCCTCCAGCCCGCCGCCGGCGCGCAGGGCGAGTACGTCGGCCTCATGCTCATCAATGCCTATCACCGCTCACGCGGCGAAACCCGCCGCAAGGTCCTCGCCCCCGACACCGCCCACGGCACCAATCCGGCGTCTTGCTCGATGTGCGGCCGCGACCTCGTCACGCTCAAGTCGCAGGACAACGGCCTCCTCAACCTCGCCGAACTCCGCGAAAAGGTCGACGCCGACACCGCCGCCATCATGCTCACCAACCCTAACACCGTCGGCCTCTATTCGCCCCAGGTGGCTGACATCGCCCGCATCGTCCACGAGAAAGGCGCCCAGTTCTACATGGACGGCGCCAACATGAACGCCATCCTCGGCATCGCCCGCCCCGGCGACTTCGGCGTCGACGTCATGCACTACAACACCCACAAGACCTTCAGCACGCCCCACGGCGGCGGCGGACCCGGCGCCGGCCCCGTCGCCGTCGCCGAGCACCTTCGCCCCTTCCTCCCCGTGCCGCAGGTCGTCCGCCGCGACGACGGCACCTTCGCCTGGGACGAAAACCGCCCGCACACCATCGGCAAGGTCCGCAGCTTCTACGGCCAGATCGGCGTCCTCGTCCGCGCCTTCACCTACATCCGCGGCCTCGGTGCCCGCGGCCTCCGCGACCTCAGCGAAAAGGCCGTCCTCTCCGCCAACTACCTCGCCGCCCGCATGCGCGGCCACTATCGCTTCCCCTTCAAGGGCCCCTACGCCCACGAGTTCATCGTCGTCCCCGAGTTCCGCGAGAAAGGCGTCACCGAGACCGACGTCGCCAAGCGCCTCCTCGACTTCGGCTTCCACCCCCCGACGATGAGCTGGCCCGTCCACTCCTGCCTGATGATCGAGCCGACCGAGTCCGAGTCGCTGCGCACGCTTGACGCCTTCGCCGACGCCATGCTCCGCATCGCGCGCGAGGCCCGCGAGAACCCCGAGGTCCTCAAGTCCGCGCCGCACTCGACCCCCGTCCGCCGCGTCGACATCGTCCAGGCCGACCGCAAGCCCAACCTCCGCTGGCGGCCGACCGACCCGCCGACCAGCGCCTGTGCCGCCGCCGGCGCCCCCAACTAAACTTGCACATGCCCGCCCTGCGTCTGATTGTCGATCCCCCCCGTGACGGCCCATCGAACATGGCCCTCGACGAAGCCCTCCTCGACGCCGTCGGCCGCGCCGACAGCCCCCCGACCCTGCGCTTCTATCGCTGGGACCCGCCGACCATCTCCCTCGGCTACTTCCAGCCCTACGCCGAGTACGAGGCCCTGCCGCCACCCGCCGGCGCGCTCGCCGTCGTCCGCCGCCAGACCGGCGGCGGCGCCATCCTCCACGATCAGGAGATCACCTACAGCC
>CAZNDQ010000502.1:0-3497 GCA_964571825.1 uncultured Planctomycetales bacterium
CGTCCAGCCACCAGCCCACGAACAGGCGGCTTCGCACGTCGACCATCGCGGTCAGAACCAGCCGCACGCGCTTCCAGCCGCCCCTGCCGTCCGGCACTCGCGCGAAGAAATCGAGCGTCCGCTGGTCGCAGCAGACCGTGTGCATCGCCGGCAGCTCCGACAAGTCCAAATGCAGCTTCGGCTCGCACGCGGCCTTGTACGCTCGCTCGCCCTCGCGCGCTCGAACGACCGCCGGCCGCGGAATCTCCCGCTTGAATCTCGTCAGCACCGTGCCGTAGCTCGGCCAGGTCCAGCCGTTCTCTCTTGCGCGGGGCGCGACGAACTCCCACGCGGGCCGCAATGCGAGCCGGCTCTGATCCATGACCAGGTCGAGAAACATCGCCCACGCTTCATCGCTGCACTTCGTTCCCACGCCGCGCTTGCGCCCCCGCCGGTCCACGTTCCCGTCAAAGTGCTCGCTTCCCGGCGTCACCCGCTTGCGGATCATCCGCAGCGTCGACAAGCTCGGCGACGGCCAGCCGTGCGCCGCCAGCCACTCGCCCCGCTCAGCCTTCAGCCGCACCAGCGCTTCGTCATCGCTTTTGCTCTTCGCCCGGATCGCGTCGAACAACTCTAGAAGTTCATGAGAATCCAGAAAACGCCGGAAGTCCCGCTCGCTCCAGCATTCGGCCGCCCCCGCCGGCAGCCGCTTACCCGCCACCTTCTCCGGCTCGCGGCAGCCGGCCAGCCACACGCCGGCCGCAACGTGGCCCCTGTCGGCCGGCAGCCGCGCTTCGGCGGAGACAAAAACCGCGCTCCCCGATCTTCCCCCGCCCCAGCGCTGCGCTGCGATCAACCGCGCCGCCCAGCGCCGCGCCTTTTCCATCTGCGCCTTGCGCGTCGGCCCGCCGAACGCCCCGGCCGCCACCAGCTCCGCCAGCGCCACGCCCCGCGGCCCGGTGGGGCGGGCCTCCGTGCCCGCCATTGCGGGACCGGTCTCTGACCGGTCGATCGGCCGCGCCGCGCTCACCGGCCGCCCCCCTTCACGATCTCCCCTTGGTAACGCGCCTCGACGCTGCTCGCCCGCGGCCAGGCCCGTCCCCGCGCCACGCGCCGCACGGCCCGCCACGCCCGCTTCGGCGGGCATCCGCCCGCCCGTAGTTCAATGTAGGTCGCAAACAATTCCCGGTTGACGGGCGCCCGCCGCTGCCGCCGCTTCACGCCGCGGTGATCGAAGAACACGCACGGACCCGCCGCCAGTTTCCGCGTCAGCCGCCGCACGGTGTCCGGGTGCAGCGAGCAGCCGAGCAGGCGCGGCGCCAGCCATTCGCCCAGATGGCGCAGCGCATCTTCCTTCTCGCCGCGCCGCCTGCCCGACAGGGTTTGCGCCGCGCTCATCGCGAAAGTAAAGCGCCGCGCCGAGCGCCGTTTCGCCGCCGGCGTCAGCCCGCGGCTCTGCTCCGGGCAGAGTGCGGCCAGATCGTCCGCGTTCGCGTCCGCCTGCGCGGCGAACTGCTCAAGCCGCCGCTCGGCCCATCGCTCGAAAGCGCGCAACCCCGCCGTCACGCCGCGCCCCCCTCGCCGCCGCCGGCCGCGCCGCTTGACCGGCCCGCCGGAGCGCCGGTAGATTCCTCACCGACGGCTTGGTTCAGCTCGCGCAACCGCGCCACGACCACCCGGCCCGCGACCCGCGCGAACGCGAGCGACACAACATGCTCCGGTGCATTTACACACAGTTTGGCATAGTCCTCACTGGAGATGCGGTCCGGCCGGCGGATGATCTCCGCGAGGATGCCTCCGATGATTCGCAGACCCGCAACGTCCGAGCAAAGCCGCACGGCGTTGCCCTCGACCAGCGCGCATAGCTGCTCGAACTTCGTCTGCTCAGCACCGAAGAGCGCGACCGCGTTCCGAACTGCCAGAACGACCAATCTCGCCAGCGCCTCCGGCGTCGTGATGGAGTCCGCCAGGTTGTCATAGCGGCTCTTGAGCCGCGGCCCAGGCGGCACCGCAAGCACGTCCAGCACGCTATGTTGGAGCCCATCGAAGAGCGCCGCCACGCGCGCAACCACACTCGAATTAGCCGTCATGCCAGCTCTCCAGTAGGCGGTGACGCGCGCTTTGCCCGTTCAGCTCGCCCGGTTTCCGCCGCGATTCCACATGGCCTTCTGGCGCGAGCAGTGAACAAAAGGAGCAACGCAGCCCTTTCGCCAGCCGCCGCGCCGTTCCCGCGTGACAGCCCAAACCGGATTCAACCCGCCGAACCGTCCGCACCGAGCAGCCACAGCGCGCCGCCAGCTCCGCGATCGTCAAAAAGAGCTGGTTGCGGCGCTTCCGAACGGCTGCGCCATCGATCGCTAGTTTTGTCTCAGCGGCCATTTCCCGGTAATCTATCGGCCGTTGCCGGGTAATGCAAGCGTCGATTTTGAGAAAACCGTTCGGACCTGTAAACTACGTGCGTGTCAGTAGATAGAGCCAGCCCGACCCTCGCCAAGCTCATCTCCAGGCGGCGCGCGCAGCTCGGCCTTTCGATCAGCCGGATGACGCATCTCGCGAAGAAACCCCCCGCATCTGGCGACGCAATCTCTCAGCCGTACCTGTCGCTACTCCAGTCCGGACGCAGAGCTGCGATCTCACTCAGAAAGCTCATTACGCTTGCTGCGGTCCTTCAGCTTCCTACCCCCGACCTGATTTCCGCACTCCCCGAGCCTGCACGATCCCACCGACGCGCTGAGTACAAAGCCCATATCGAGCGGGAAAGTGGTTGGATCGAACCGCCGCCGCTCCCAGAGCCACCGTCGGAACGGGCCGACCAGGCCGCCGAGAAGCTGCTCTTCCCCCTCGCCCGCGGTGTCGCAATTCCCGTCGACCAGGACGATTGGGCGCGGCCTTCGCTCCGCGCCTACGCGTTTGTTTCCACGGCCTGCCCGTTCATCGCGGCGCACCCGCAAGTAGCGGCAGAATTCGCGCGAGAATCGCCGCGCAAAGCCTTCGCCCGCTGGTTGTCGGAGCGGGCCGATTACGCTTCCTTCTGCCGCTCCCAGGTCGACCACTGGACCGCCGACTTGCCGCGCCGCGTCTTCACCATCCGCTTCAAACAACCAGACCTCGATGCCCGCTGGAAGATGGTCGACGCACCGTTTGAGCTGATCGCTTCGCTCCGCGGCGTGACCTTAGACCTCTTACTGAGCATCGCAGATTGCCCCGACCTGCCCACCGCTGCGCACCGCACGGCACTGGCAGTCGCGGTCGCCGAATACTTGCGCCCGCTTCTCTTTCCGCCGCGCTCCGACAACAGCCCCGACCAGGTCCGCCGCGGCCTGGCCGCCGCCGCCGCGATCCTCAGCCAGCTCCCCGAGCTGCAACAGCCCGACGCCGACCCGCCGCCCGCCGTCCAGGCCGAAGCCGTCCGCCTGATCCGCCTGGAGTTACAGTCCGCCGGCCGTCCCGCCCCCCCCCCCCCCCGCCGCCCCCCCCCCCCCCCCCCCCCCCCCCCCCCCCCCCCCCCCCCCCCCCCC
>CAZNDQ010000503.1:0-3482 GCA_964571825.1 uncultured Planctomycetales bacterium
CATAGCTGCGCCGGCGCGGCGCGATAGAATGACCGGGCTCATGGAAGACAAGGCTTTCGTACTCATTGCCGAGAAAGAGCCGCAGGACGGGCAGACGCTGGCCGACGTGCTGGCGCGCGCTGGGCACGCCTGCCGCGTCGTGCAGACGGGAGAGGAGGCGGTCGAGTCCGTCCGCCAGCGCCCACCCGACGTCGTTCTGACGGACTATCTGCTCGGCGGGCAACTCAACGGCCTGCAGGTACTGCAGGAAACGCGCCGCATCTCGCCGGACACCGAGGTGATCATCATCACGGCGCACGGCAGCGAAGCGCTGGCGACCGAGGCGCTGGGGCCGGACGCCGAATACCGCGCGTACGACTACATCATCAAGCCGCTCGACGGCGATCGCGTGCGCGAGAAGGTGGAGCGGGCGGCGCGGCAGGCCATCACCTCGCGGATGAACCGCGACCTGATGGAGAAACTCGACCGCCAGTATGCGTTTGAGGGCATCATCGGTTCGAGCGAGTCGATCCAGCGGCTGATCAAGCTGATCCGCAAGGTCGCCCCGAGCAAGATCAGCGTGCTCATCCTCGGCGAGTCGGGGACGGGCAAGGAACTGGTGGCGCGGGCGATCCATCACAATTCGGATCGGGCGCGGAAGACGATCAAGACGAGCAACTGCGCTGGGCTGAGCGAGAACCTGCTGGAGAGCGAACTGTTCGGACACGTGCGCGGCTCGTTCACCGGCGCGGTGTCCGACCGCAAGGGACTCTTCGAAGCGGCGCACGGCGGGTCGCTCTTCCTCGATGAAATCGGCGACATGCCGCTGACGATGCAGGCCAAACTGCTCCGCACGCTGGAGGGCGGGGAGATTGTGCCGGTGGGGAGCAATGACACGCGCAAGGTGGACGTGCGCGTGATCAGCGCCACGCACCGCGACCTGGCAGACCTCGTCCGCGAGGGGAAGTTCCGCAACGACCTGCTGCACCGGCTGAACACGGTGACGCTGCACATTCCGCCGCTGCGCGACCGCCGCGAGGATATCCCGCTGCTGATCGACCACTTCGTCAAGGAGGCCAACGAGCAGCACGGCAAGTCGATCCGCTCGATTTCGCCCGACGCCGTGCGCAAGCTGACGCAATACCACTGGCAGGATAACAACGTGCGCGAGCTGCGCAACGTGATCGAGGGGATGGTGGTGCTGGCCGAGAGCGAGCGGCTGGACGTCAACGACCTGCCGGCGCGGATCCGCGGCGGGACGGAGATCGTCCCGGCAATGCCGCCGAGCCTGGCGGGGCTGACGATGAGCGACATGGAGCGGATTCACATCGCCAACACGCTGCGGCTGACGGACGGGAACCGGGAGAAGGCGGCGAAGGTGCTGGGGATCGCCTCGCGGACGCTGTACCGCAAGCTCAAAGAGTATGGCCTGGGCTAGTCGGCGCATCTGCCTCCTGGTCACACCGTGGACGCGTCCGGCGCGTTGACTTTGGGCGTCGACCGCCATTTTGCACAAATTACTCAACCCCATTGGCGAGCGTCCGATATACAGGGGATGACCTCCGTTGCGTCGGAGAAGATCGGCCGCCAGCGTGTTTCGCTGCGCGCAGTGGTCACCGGCTGGCTCGCCTTGATGACCGCAATGTTGTTGTACCTGTCGTCGTACGCGGCGAAACCGGGGGCCAAGGGCGCGCCGCAGGACGTCTGGCCACGGGAGTCGGCGCTGGCGCTCGATGCTGAACGTCCGACACTGGTTGTCTTCGTCCATCCACACTGTCCTTGCTCGCAGGCTTCGGTGAGCGAGTTGGAGCGGCTCGCGGCCCGGACGCAGCGCGCTGCGCGAATGTATGCCGTCGCCGTCACCGCGAAAGGCCTGCCGGATAACTGGAAAGAAAGCGCCCTCGTCACCCGGCTACGCCAAATTCCGGAGGCGGAGTTTCGTGTCGACGACAGCGGAGTCGAAGCGCGACGGTTCGGCGCGGAGACGTCGGGCGCGGTCTACCTGTTCGGCGCGGACGGGCGGCGGCTGTTCGAGGGTGGTGTGACTGCGGCGCGGGCGCACGAGGGCGACAATGCCGGGTTGCTCGCGGTGGAGGACGTCCTGAACGGGCGGGTGCCGCGGACGCGGGAGACGGCAGTATACGGTTGCCCGCTGTTCGGGCCTTCGTCGCGGTAAGCGGGAGCGCTTCATGTCCACCGTCGTGGCGCCGTCACGGGTTCGATTGACTGTCGGTCAGCGGGCCGCGCGCATCCTGCTCTCACAGCGCCACGCCGTGTACGGCCGCGTCAACTGCATGTTCGCCGTCCTGATGATCGTGCAATGGGTCGCGGCGATCGGCATGGCGCTGACGGTGTCTCCACGAACATGGGCGGGCGTGCAGCCGTCGGTTCACGTGCACGTCATCGCGGCGATTGTGGGCGGTGGGCTGCTCAGCGGTCTGCCGTTGTATCTGCTGTTTGCGCGACCGCTGTCCCCGCTGACGCGCTACACGCTGGTCGTGGCGCAAATGATCTGGTCGGCACTGCTGATCCACCTGACCGGCGGGCGGATCGAGACGCACTTCCACGTCTTCGGCTCGCTGGCGTTCGTCGCCTGCTACCGCGATTGGCGGCTGCTGATTCCGGCGACTCTGGTCGTGGCAGTCGACCATCTGCTGCGCGGGGCACTTTGGCCGCAATCGGTGTACGGCGTCCTGGCCGCCTCGCCGTGGCGGACGCTCGAACACTCCGTCTGGGTGCTCTTCGAGGACGTCTTCCTGTTCGTTGCCATCCGCAACGCCGTCAAGGAGATGCGGCAGATCGCCCTGCAGCGGGCCCGGCTGGAGTCGGCGAATGAGGAGATGGAGGCGGAGGTGGCACGGCGGACGGAGGAGTTGGCCGCCAGCGAGTCGGAGGCGCGGCTCGCGGCCGAGGCCCTCAAGCTGGCCAATCTCGAGTTGTCGCACCGCACGAGCGAACTGGACGCGCAGCGTACCGAACTGGAGAGCCTCAACGCGGCGCTGGCGGCGGCGACGAAGAACGCCCGCTCGGCTTCCGCGGCCAAGAGCGCGTTCCTGGCCAACATGAGCCACGAAATCCGCACGCCGATGACGGCGATCATCGGTTTCTCCGACTTGCTGCTCGATCCGATCGCTACGGAGTCGGACCGGCTGGACGGGATTCATGCCATCCGCCGAAACGGCGAGCACCTGCTGGCGCTGATCAACGACATCCTCGATCTGTCGAAGATCGAGGCCGGCCGGATGGACGTGGAGCGTGTCGCCGTGCACCTGCCAACGCTGATTCGGGATGCGCTGGAGCTGGTGCGCGTGAAGGCGACGGAGCGCGGGAACACGCTGGCGCTCGAGGCGCGCGGTCCGGTGCCCGAAAGCGTCCTGTGCGACCCGATCCGCCTCAAGCAGGCGCTAATCAACCTTCTGGGCAACGCGGTGAAGTTCACCGAGAACGGCCGCGTGGCGCTGGCTGTTGGCTACGAGCCGCAGGGCTCGCGCCTGACAATTGCC
>CAZNDQ010000504.1:0-3481 GCA_964571825.1 uncultured Planctomycetales bacterium
GTGGGGCAACGGGCTGGTGCTGCTCGGCGCCGTGGTCGTCGGCATGGCAGTGGAGGGAGACCGGCTGGCCGGCGCTCATCTCGGGCTGGCGGTGTTCGCCGGTCTGCTTACGTGTCTGACGCACGCCGTCGTGTTTACCTATTTCACCGCCACCGGCAAGATGATCCGCCAGGCGGTGTTCATCGGCCACCTTAATCAGGCGGCCTCGGTGCAGGTGGCGCAGCTCAAGCGGAGCGTTTCGCGCTGGGTTGGGCCCGGCGTGCTCAGTGTCGTGGCGGCCGTGGGCTCGGGGGCGTTCATCCTGCATGAGCGCGACGCGGTGGCTTTGCATCGGCTGCTGTCCCTGGCGGCCGTGGCGCTGAACGTCTGGGCGTTTCGGGTGCAATTCGGCCTCATCGTCGAGAACTGCGCGCTGCTCGCGCGGACGATGGGGCAATACGCTGCGCAGCGGCGTGAGTGGGCGCGGCAGGGCGGTTCACCAGTCCCGCGGCAGACGCAGGCAGCGGGCGAGGTGGTCGGCGCGGAGCAGGTCGGGCGCATCGGAGCGCAAAGCCAGGGCCCCTGCGTGCAGGAAGCCGTCTGAGGCGGCGCCGGCGAACCCTTCCTCCGCGAGCACTTCGATCGGTTCCACACGGAATTCAATCGTTCGGCCGATGTCAGCGAACTGCGAGGGCATGCAGCGGCAGATGATGCCGGTGATGTGCCCATGCACGTCCAGGTAGATGATCGGCCCGGTCGGGACCGGCGAATCGGCGAGAACGCGGGTGACGACGACGTCGGGTGCCTGGTCGAGTGGGCATTCGACGGCGAACGCGCGGCCCGGCAGGGGGGGGCCGAATTCGCGTGCAGTGGCATTCTCCAGCGACTGCGAGACGAAGATCAACGGCGACTGCTGTTCGCCGCTCACGGCTTCCCAGACGGCCGGGTATCCGTTGCGATCGAGCGTGATGCGAAGCGCGCATGCGGTCCGGACGTCGCTGGTGGACCACCACGAGTAGACGATCTGCGCGTGCGGCCGGCCGCCGAGGTCGGCGGTTGAAATGCTCGCGTACACCGCGAACTCGTCCGCCACCGGACGGACAATGCCGGCGTCGTCAATGACCAGCCGTGCCGGAAGCGCAGGCGGCACCGCGTGGTCCCGTGACTGGGCCGGTGCGTCGAAAAGGATCAGCGGGGCAAGGAGGCATTCGAGGCGTTCGTCACCGTCGCAGAGCGGCTTGCAATAGTCGGCGCGGTCGAATTGGAGCAACGCGCGGCCGCGGATGGCGGCATGCCGTTCGAGGTCGGGCTGGGTTGCCGGGAGCTTCGCGTTGGCGGCGGGCCCCTGGCGGTGGCAGCCGACCAGTGCAGCCGTCGCGCAGGTCAGTGCCGCAGCCAGAGCACGGCGACATTGGATCCGTCTACAGGAGGAGCTGCGCATAACCGTCCGCGTTGAATCCGACAATGAGGATCTTCCCGGCGAGCAGCGCTGGCGCACGAAGATTTCCGTGCGGACCGAGCAGGTGCTTGAGCAGCGTTTGCCTGTCCGGTGTTTCCCGCTTCATATCAAAAAGGACGACCGCCGGGCCGCGGCATGCGATGACCCGCTCAGCCTTGCGCGCCAGGGCGAGCGCCTCGTCGGGGCCGAACTTGCGTTGCGCGCCGACGACCTCGCGCGGCTCGATGCCGAGTTCCCGCAGGAACCGCTGCGACCTCCTGCACGTTTCACAGCCGCTGCGGTGATAGTACCATTGGACGCGGACGGGCACGGATTCGATCTCCTTTCCGCGTGCGCGGGGTGCACGGGCAGCCGAGATCATAATGCGTCCGGGGTCAGGAGCAATTGGAATCCGGCGTCCGAAAAACAGCGATTGCTGCCGGCGCTGGAGAATGCACCGGTCGCTGCTGAACCCGCGCCGGTGGGCTAACGATGTATGCACGTCGCCCGTGCATCTGCTGCGCGCGGCGGCAGTGCCCGGCTAGAATCAGTCGGGGTAGCAGTCGGCGCGCAGGCAGCGCAGCATCGGGGAGCAGGAGATGGCACAGAACACGCTCGGTCTGCTGGTCAGCGGAGGACCGGCGCCGGGGATCAATGGAGTGATCGAGGCGGCCACGATCGAGGCGGTCAATCGCGGGCTGGCCGTCGTCGGTGTCCTTGACGGGTTCCGGCACCTGGCGACGGATCACTTTGACCCGGCCCGGCACGCGCGACGGCTGTCGATTGCCGACGTGGCGCGGCGGCACTTCGAAGGCGGCTCGATCCTGCGCACCTCGCGGACGACACTGCTCGACAAGGAGCAGCTCGCCGAGTCGAACGTGGTCATCGCTGACGACGTGGCCGTGCAGAACGCGCTCGATAATCTGCGGCGGCTGGGCGTCACGCATCTAGTGACGATCGGCGGTGATGATACGGCGCTCAGCGCGCGGTTTCTGGCCGAGGCCAGCGGCGGGCAGGTGCGGATCATCCACGTGCCCAAAACGATTGACAACGATCTGCCCTTGGCGGGCGACTATCCGACATTCGGCTTCAACACGGCGCGGCACTACGGCACGCAACTCGTCGCGCATCTGATGGAGGATGCGCGCACGACGCAGCGCTGGTACCTCGCCATCGCGATGGGCCGGCAGGCGGGGTTTCTGGCGCTGGGCATTGGCCTGGCCTCCGGCGCGACGCTGACGGTCATCCCGGAGGAATTCCCCGAGCGAACCACCGTCAGCGACATCGTCGACGTGCTGGAGTGCGCGGTGCTCAAGCGGCGGACGATGGGGCGGCAGGACGGCGTCGCGGTGATCGCCGAGGGGGTGGCTTACAAGCTGGGCGACCGCGAGGAACTGTCGCGGCTGATGGGGCGGGAGGTACCGCTCGACGCGGCCGGACACATGCGGCTCTCCGATCTGCCCATCGGGCCGATCCTCAAGGATGCACTCGCTGCGCGCTTCGGCGGCGGGCGGGAAAAGCTGACGGTTGTCGATCAGACCGTCGGCTACGAGCTGCGCTGTGCGCCGCCCACGCCCTTCGACATCGCCTATTGCCGCACGCTGGGTCACGGCAGCGTCAGGCTGCTGCTCGACACCGCGCTCGACCGCCCCTATCAGGGGGCGATGGTCAGTCTGCTCGGAGGCAATATCACGCCGATGTCGTTCGAGGAGATGATCGACCCGCGTACGAACCGCGTCCGTACGCGCTGCGTTGACCTTCAATCTGATTTTTATCGCGTCGCCCGGGCGTACATGATCCGCCTTGACCGCAATGACCTCGAAGACGCGGGCCGGCGGCAGCGGCTGGCCGACGAGGCCGGGATGAGCCCGGATGGTTTTCGCGCTCGTTACGGCCGGGTTGCCGGGCTGGAGACCGAAGCGCCCAATCGGGCAATGCAGTCGGCCGTTTCCGCAGATAGCGCGTTCTCGCGCTGAGACCCGCTCAGACCGCGGCAGGTCCTGATCCGCGGCACGTCTCGAAAAGCAAGGCCTCCGCGCTCGTGCGGCGGCCCTGTCGCTCGGT
>CAZNDQ010000505.1:0-3478 GCA_964571825.1 uncultured Planctomycetales bacterium
CGACCTCGAACGGGCTGACGAAGACGATGCCCGGCAGTGCGGCCGTGCCCACCTGGTCCAGCGTGTAGACGTTGTTGCTCGGCGTGGTCGGGTCCCACTGCAGGTGCTGCCCGCCGAAAATCACGTACACCACGCCCGGCCGCGACTGCCCGTCGGCAAAGCCCGTCGCCCCCGGCGCCACGATCGCCAGATCACCGAACCCGTCGCCGTTCCAGTCCGCCCCGCGCGAGACGATCTCGAACGGGAACGTCAGCGAGTTCTCGTAGAAGCCGCTGCCTGCGACCGCGTGTTGCTCGATCAGCCCCAGCGCGTTGGTCCCGCCGCCGGCCCGGTCGCCCGCGTTGGCCCCGTAGAAGATCAACCCCGGCAGGTCCTGCGAGCCGATCTGGCTGAACGTATAGTCCTGGTAGATCAGCCCTTGGAACCCCGCCTGCCCCAGCAGCACCGCCACCGCCCCCGCGTTGGCCTTGAACAGCCCCGGGTTCAGCGGGTCCGGCACGTCGCAGTCGCCGCAGGCGATGAACGTGTCGTCGATGCCGTTGTTGTCGAAGTCCTGCAAAAAGCCCTGCGACATTCCGAGGTGATCATTCGCCCGCTCACCGAGAATCCGCAGTACGTTCACCGGCCGCTCGTTTGGATTGGCACTGTTCAACCGGTCGAGGAAAATGTTGCCGATCCCGCTCGGATCAGGTGTACCGAATACCACGTATGCCGTCCCCGCGTCCGGCGTCAGCCCCACGTCTGCGAACGGAGCACCCATCGCAATGTCCGGGTTCGAGTCCTTGTCGATGTCGCCCGCAAACCGCGCAAATCCGAGGAAATCCGTCGGATCCTCGCCAAAGATCTCAAAAGAAGCGGGAGTGTTGACGTCGCGTGAGGAATCAGTGGATCCATCAGCGCAACTTGCGCTGTTCGTCCGAATATTTGGAGTCGTTGAATTATTGGGACTTACGAAATTGATGGTTGGAAACGGCTCAGCAAACACGTGGTAGCCGCCCGTAATATATACCTGAACATTGCCAACCATCGTCCGGCCGGCAAGGTGGCTGGGGAGGAACCCGTACGTGCCTGGGTCGACGCGATTGAACGTCTCGATGATATCCAGTTCATTCCGCGGCGCCGAAATGATCATCTCAGCACCTTGATCATTATTCAGGTCCGGCATGCTGTCGACCGTAAAGCCGAACAACTCATCGTACGGTCCCTGATTCTGTCCGAATACATCAAACCAGTCAAACATCCCCGCTTGGAAGCGAGCTCCTGATGGGCGGTTGTCGGGCGGAAACAAAGGAATAATTGAGTCATTCGCTCCCATAGGGCCATGGCCCTCAGGCTGCTGACCGATGTTCTCCAGGCTGATAGCCGTCCGTTCCAGCCGGTCGGGGTTTATCAACCCCTCGTTGTCCCGATTCGAGCTATACAGCATGAATACCGCACCTAGCTCCTCGAAGATTGGAATGTTGCTGAAGAATGGATCGTCCGACGGTCCAAGCGGAGCCCCGTTGGACAGGTTGTTCGGCAAGTCGTCTGTATAACATCCAACGCATGGCACGGTGACCGTGCCTCCCATCCCGTCGTCCTCCGTGCAGTTCGTATCACCCGGGTCGTCGTCGCGTACCTGGGCGATTCCACGGACATGTGGCATCCCGAAGAGGACTTCCGGTCGACCATCTCCGCTTGTATCTGGGTGGAAGCCGACGTCGACGATTCCCTGGTTAGGTCCGCCCACGAGCACGTTTTGCGAATCCGGGTTTCCTTGGTTATGGCCAAAATACGGAGCCTGGATCAGCGTCCCCGAAACATTCGTACTCACCTCGTTTGCGCTGATTCGCCCGCCGAACCTGTCACCCCGGTCTACGCCGAGCAAGCGCGGCTGCAACCCGTACACGATGAACGCCTGGCCGAGCTGACCTCTGTTTACCGGGTTGCCGAACCGCGCCACCATGACGAAGTCGTCGAATCCATCCGCGTCGAAGTCGCCGATCGCCCGCGCCCGGCTCCCCAGCCAGCCGCCCGCCGAAAACCCCGTAAACGTCGCCCCCGAGATCCCCGTCCCTACGCGCTTCAGGTCCACCGGTACGGCCGCCCCGGAACCCGAAACGGCCGGTACCGCCACATTGAGCACCCGCAGCAGACCCGGCGCGTACCGGTTCACCGGCGGGTTGAACCCGTCGAAGATGGTCGCTTTGATCCAATACGGCTGCCCGCCCGGCCGCGGCGGGATCTGGTTCACATTGATCGTCACGATCAGCGAATCGTTCAGTTCGTTCCCCGGCTGGCCGTCGTCGTCCAGGTCCTCCACCGTCTGCCCGAGAATGATGTTCCCCACCCCCGGCGACGTAATCGGGTTGTCGTTGTTCGGATTGTTGTCCAGGTCCAGCGAGATGATGATGATCGCGTTATTGTCCGGGTCGCTGTCGACCCAGTTGATGAACACGATGTCGTCGTTCGCCACCGACCGGTCCACCGACGGCTCGCGCACCGTGATCGACGGCGGCACGTTCTGCGGCGCCGACCCGCTCTCGACGATCTGGATCAACCCCGGCGCCTCCACAATCACCGCCGGGTTCGTCCCGTCCGTCACGATCGCGCGCAACACGTACCCGTTCACCGGCACCAGCGCCGTGTTGAACAGGAACGTGTCCTCGGCGCCGTCCGGATCCTCCTGCCGCCCGCTGAGGATCAGGATCTCATTCCCGCTTCCCGGCGTGCTGTCCGGATCGAGGTAGAGGTTGATCGTCGCGTTGCTGTCCGGGTCGTCGTCCACCCAGATGATCGGGAGTGTTTCCCCCGAGACCACGTTCAGCGGCCCATCGGGAAAGATGAAGATGAACGTCGGCCGCGAATTCCCGTCCACACCCGGCTGCGTCCCGTCCGGCGGGCTCGTGATCGGCACCGCCGACGACGGACACCCCGCGATCCACAGCGGCAGCACCAGCAACGACGCCGCACACACGGCCGCCAGGACACTTCGCACTTGCCCGCGATCGAACGGCTTCATCGATTTCCTCCAGAAATCCGGTGCGCCGGTGGCACCGCCTCGTGAACACCCCGTGGTTCACTCGACTCAGTTGGCGTGAGCCGCTCCGGTGCCGTCCACGCACCGGACCTCAGCCCAAACCGGCGGGCAGGTACTTCTCGCTCTCTCCCCCTTCGGTTTCGCCGACCCATTCTACGGACCGCCGAAATGTCCCGTCAACATCCAGCCCCCACAAGGATTTACGTCCAGTTCGCTCGCCGATAAATCCCCCGCACAACCCCCCGTACAACGTCCGTGCGCGCCCGCGCCACGCGCTCAGGGTTTGATAAATGACCACACGCCCGCCTGTCCGCGCTCGAACTCGAGCTGCCGCCCGTGCCGCTGCGTGATCTCGATCGCCTGACCGTCCAGCCGGAACACGCACGACCGCCGCGCATCGACCGGTAACTCCGCCAGGTCGAACCGCAGCCCGCTCACGTTTTGCGTATTCACTTCGAT
>CAZNDQ010000506.1:0-3475 GCA_964571825.1 uncultured Planctomycetales bacterium
CCTGCGCCGGCCCTGAGTGCCATGCCGCCGCCGCTCAACCTTTCCGGATATGAAATCGCCGAGGAAATCCACCGCGGCGGGCAGGGCGTCGTTTATCGCGCACTCCAGACCTCCACCGGACGCACCGTCGCACTCAAGGTGCTCCACCAGGGACCGTTTGCCGGACCGCACGACCGCGCCCGTTTCGAGCGCGAGGTGCAGATTCTCGCGCAGCTTCAACATCCTCACGTCGTCGGCGTGCTCGACAGCGGTTCGGCCGCCGGAAGCGCCTGGTTCGTCATGGATCACGTGCAGGGTGAACCGCTCGATCGCTGGCTCGCCCAGCGCGCCGCCCGACTCGGCGAACGCGCCGCAGCGTCGATTACCGCAACGCTCACGCTCTTCGCCAAGGTCTGTGACGCGGTCCACGCCGCCCACCTCCGCGGGGTCATCCACCGTGATCTGAAACCCAACAACGTCCTCGTCGACGAAAACGCCGACCCGCACGTCGTGGACTTCGGTCTGGCCCGCTTCGCCAACACGGGCACCGCGGCCGCCGACACGCTTACTGTTACCACCGGCGGGCACTTCATGGGCTCCCTCCCCTGGGCCAGCCCCGAGCAAGCGGCCGGAGACGTGGAGCGCCTCGATCTCCGCACCGACATCTACTCGCTTGGCGTCATGCTCTACGTTGCCCTCACCGGACGCTACCCCTGCGATGTTCGCGGAAACTTCCGCCATGTTCTCGACCGCATCCTCAACGATCCGCCCCCGCGCCCCAGCATTATTTGCCGCGAACTCGACGACGAACTCGATACCATTCTCCTCAAGTGCCTGGCCAAGGAGCCGCAGCGCCGCTACCAATCCGCCGGCGACCTCGCACGTGACCTCCGCCACTACCTCGCCGATGAGCCGATCGACGCCAAGCGCGACAGCTCCTGGTACGTGTTCCGCAAGACGGTGCGCCGCCACCGAACGGCGCTTTCGGTTGCTGCGTTCTTCTGCATCCTTCTCGCCGGCTCGTCGGTCGTCGCGGTCGTCCTCCTCGTCCGCGCCGACCGTGCTGCCGCCGACGCCCGACGCGCCGGACTCGCTGCCGCCGCCGCCGAACAAAGCGCCGTCGATCATCTTTACGATTCGCTCATCGAGCAAGCCCGCGCTGCGCGCCGCTCCCAATGGGCGGGACATTGTTTGGATGCCCTCAGCGCTCTGAAGCGTGCCGCCCGCATCAGGCCGACGCCGGCTGCGCGGAATGAGGCCGTGGCGGCGCTCGCACTCGTTGACATAGAACCGCGCCGCGACCTCGAACAACTGGGCGCCGCATACTTCGATCCGGCATTCACATCCTGCGCGCTTGCCGACCGGGACGGCGGCGTGCGGATCGTCCGGCTCGCCGACGAGTCCGAGATCATGCGTGTGGCGCCCCCGGCAGGGGGTCTGCGGGAAATGCATCACATCGCGCTGCACGGGAGTCGGCTCATGCGCCTCTTCGATCCCCCGGAGGGCGCGCGGCGATTGGAGGTCTGGTCGGTTCCCGAGAACAGACTCATTCTGGCGCTGGACGACGTGCCATTCAGGGCACGCTTCGACGTTTCTACTGACGGCCGCCACCTTGCCGTCGGCCGGCTCGACCACGGCGTTTACGTCTACGACCTCGAGACCGGGCGCGCTGTGCAGCGCGTCGCGCTGGACCGCGACCCCTCGTATCTCACCTTCGACCCCCGCGGCCAGCGCCTTGCGCTGTATCACGCCAACTTCGTAGCGGCCGAAATCCTCGATTTGGCCACTGGCGAACGACAGCCCGCCTTTGACGACGACGCGATCGCTTGGACAGTCGCCTGGCATCCCGACGGCCGGGTCCTCGCCGGCGCCGCCGACCGCGCCGTCGTCCTTTGGAATGTCGCCGAACGCCGTCGCATCGCCTTGCTCACCGAACACGAGGACCAGATCGTGCATCTGATCTTTTCGCACGATGGCAACTTATTACTTTCCCACAGTTGGGATGGGAATTCTGTCCTTTGGGATGTTGCGGCCCGTCGCCCCCTCCTTCGATTTGCCATGGCCCGGCCCGTCTTCAGTCCCGACGACAAGCTCATCGCCGGCGGACTCGACCAGGGTCGCGGCCTGACCACCCGCTTTTTCGCCCTGCGGAACGACGGTCCCCGCCGTCGACTCGTTGCCGGACCCAACGTTGAAGTGCGCGTCAGCTCCGGCGGCGCGTTTCACCCCAGCGGCGACCTGCTCCTCGTCGCTGACGGCGCAGCACCGGGTGCCGGTGGGAATTTGCGCGCGTTCGACCTTCGCTCCGGGCGGGCCATTTCTGACCGGCCGCTCAGTAGCAGAGGCTCACTGGCGATTGAACCCATGGGACGCTCGCTCTTGCTCGCTCAGGACGCCGGACTCCTGCGGCTGCCGCTGGCCGTTGCCCCGAACGCGGTCACCTTTGGCGAACCGGTTCCGCTCACGACCGTGCCCGTCGAGGTGGCCGAACTGAGCAGCTCTGGCACCATCGCCCTCGCGGCAGGCGTCTCGGCGGGGACTTTCACCGTTCTCGATTTGCAGAGCGGCGAACAACGCTTCGTGGATTGCGGACGCCGCGCTTCGGATATACGCCTCAGCCCGGACGGGCGCTTCGTCGCCGTTGGCATGTGGTACGGGTCGCTGGTTGAAATACGGGAAGCGGCCACCGGCCGGCTGGCCGCGGAACTCCATCTCAGCAGGAATTCGTCGATCGCTTTTTCTCCTGACGGCACGGACCTCCTCACCGCCGACGACAATGAATTGGTCGTTTGGGACACTGCCACTTGGCGTGAGACGCGGCGCACACCTCGACCCGGACAACTTCTGCAGTTCTCGCCCGACGGTTGTATCCTCGCCGTGGCCTGCGACTACACACGGATCCTGCTTCTCGACTACCCGACACTTGAGGAACTCGTCACGCTCGAGCCGCCCGAAAGCTATCACACACAGGGATGTGCGTTCAGTCCTGACGGCGCGCTCCTCGCGCAGTTCACCAACCGCGCGGGCATCGTCCACCTCTGGGATCTCCGCCGGCTCCGAGCGGAACTGGGCGCCCTCGGCCTCGACTGGAACGCGCCGGCTTTTCCTTCGGCACTCGATGACTCGTCGGCGAACGGGAGCGTGACGCTCGGCTTCACGGACCCTCCCTCTCCGTGAGCGCGCGACGACGGGGCGTGGGTGGGCGCGGCCCGTCGAACTCCGGGCGCCCGTTGGTTACGCCTTCACCAGCTTGCCGGGTGGGACCTTGACGCCGTGGCAGGCGTTGCGCGTGTCGACGATCAACTGCGCGTGATCGGCGATCAACTGATAGTCGACGTTCGTGTGGTCCGTGGAGATCAGCACGCAGTCGTACTGCTTGATCTGCGCCGGCGTGATCGGCACGCTCCGCATCCGCAAATCGTGCTCGCGCTGCCGAGGCGTCTCCGGGATGAAGGGATCATGGTAATCGACCATCGCCCCGCGCTCGCGTAGCTTC
>CAZNDQ010000507.1:0-3459 GCA_964571825.1 uncultured Planctomycetales bacterium
GCGCGGCTGCCCTGTCCGCATGCGGTGCTGATGCACAATCCGTGGCTGGTGTACGACCCGGCGTCGCTCGCGGCGCGGCTGTCGTGGCGCGAGCGGCTGATTTATTGCCGGGCGTATCCGCGGCGGTTCCGGCGGATGTGCGCGGGGCTGGGCGCCGTGACGGTGCAGACGCCGGTGGTGGCGCAGCGGCTGCTGGAGCGGTATCCGATTGCGCGAGAGCGGGTGAACGTCATCCCCAGCGCGTGTACGTTGCGGGCGAGCACGAAGGCGCTGCCGGTGCCGCCGGCGATGGCGGGGCAGGCGGAGAAGGTGCGGCTGCTGATGCTGGCGCAGTTCTATCCGCACAAGAATCATCGCGTATTGCTGCCGGTGCTGGAGGAGTTGCGGCGGCGCGGGGTGCTGGAGCGGTTTCATTTCTATCTGACGATCGGGGAGGAGCACGCAGAGGCTCGGCGGCTGCTGGCGGCGCTGCAGCCGTTGGCGCGGAGCGTGACCAACCTCGGGCCGCTGGCGCCGGCGGAGGTTGGCGCGCATCTGGCGGCGAGCCATGCGCTGTTTCTGCCGACGCTGCTGGAGTCGTTCGGGCTGGTCTATCTCGAAGCGATGGCGACGGGGACGCCCATTCTGACGAGCGAACGGGATTTCAGCCGGCACGTCTGCGGCGACTACGCGCGATACTTCGAGCCGGAGGATACGGAGTCGATTGCGGCGGCGCTGGTGCACTTCGCGGAGTTGGAGCCGCAGCCAGGAATGCTGCGCGAGGCGGGCGCCGCGCGGCTACAGACGCACTTTCGCCCGTGGGAAGACGTGGCGCGGGCGTATTTGCGAATGCTGGAGGCGATTGCGGCGCGCTGAAGAGCGTTATTGAACGCGGGCCCTGCCGTTTCGTTGACGGGTCACTGTGCCCACTTACAATGATTGCGGCCGGCGCGTGCCGATCAGGCGCGGCGATGATCGGCGTGATTGTCGGGATCGGCGCGCGGGCGGGGGCCAGGAAGCAGCGCACCAAAGATGCAGGATCTCATACGATTCGGGCCGCATTTTTTCTGCGCGGTGGGTTTGTGCGCGATCCTGGCGCCGGTCACATCGTGGATCGCGCATCGCTTCGGGATTCTGTCGGTGCCGTCGGGGCGGCATGCACACGAGACAGCCACACCGCGGATCGGCGGGCTGGCGATCGCGGCGGGCTTTTTCGTGACGCTGTGGCTGGGCGTGGCGTCGCTGAACTTACCGTGGCTGGCGGCGCTGCAACTGGAAGCGAAGCAGCCGCTGCTGCTGATCGGGGCGGGGCTGTTCATGCTGGCGGGGGGGCTGTGGGACGACGTACGGCCGATGCGGCCGGCGACGAAGTTCGCGTACCAGATGATCGCGGCGACGGCGGCGTGGTACGGCGGAGCGCAGATCGAGTCGGCGCACCTGCCGTTCGTCGGGCTGGTCGAGTTCGGCTGGTTTTCGCTGCCGCTGACGCTGCTGTGGATCGTGGGCATCACGAACGCGCTCAACCTGCTGGATGGGCTGGACGGGCTGGCGGCGGGCGTGACGAGCATGATCGCGGCGGGGATGGGGGTGGTGGCGCTGTACTTCAGCGAAGGGAACGCCGTAGTCGCCTTTATTGCGTTGACGCTGGCGGGGGCGAGCGCGGGGTTTCTCATCCACAACTGGTACCCGGCGCGGGTGTTCATGGGGGACTGTGGCAGCAACTTCCTCGGCTTTGCGCTGGCGTGTATTTCGCTGATCGGCAACCGCAAGGGGGTGGCGGCCGTGGGTCTGGCGGCGTCGTTCCTGCTGCTGGGGCTGCCGGTGATCGACATGCTGTTCAGCATTTTCCGGCGGACGATGCAGGGGCGGTCGCCGTTTTCGGCGGACCGGGGGCACCTGCACCACCTGCTGATGCATCTGGGGCTGTCGCAGCGGCGCGTGGTGATGACGTTGTATCTGGCGACGCTGACGCTGGGGGCGATCGGAATCGTCACGGGGCTCAAGGGGGGGCCGTGGGTCGGCATCGGCTTCGCGGCGGCGATGGTGATGGCGGCGGTGACGTACCGCTGGTTCGGCTTTCGTGTGCGGAACATCCTGTTGCGCGAGCGGAACTGGCAGCGGGCGATCGAGCGGACGCGCGAAGGGGTGCGCAGCCTGGAGAGTTTCGGCGCGGTGTGGCATTCGCTGGCGGCGCTGTCGCGGATGATGGGCTTCGGCTCGGCGGAGCTGCACCTCTATGAGCCCGACAACGAGGAGGCGGTGGCGGTCTATCGGCGGCGCAACGCCCCGCCGAACACGAGCCGGCATCTGCCGCTGTGCCTGGAGCTGGGCCGCAACAAGCCGGTGCGGGCGCAGCTCGTGCTCTGCGACTTCCGCGCGCGGCGGTCGGCGCACCTGATGCATCGCGTGGCATTGATGATGCCGGTGCTCGAGGAAGTTGAGCGCAACATCGACCGCTATCGGATCGCGCCGCGCGCGGCGGGGCGGTTTCAGGTGGAGCTGTCGGGCCCGGTGGCGATGGCGCCGGCCGGTGCGGCCTCCACGTCACGATAGCCGGCGAGCATGCCCAAACCCACCCACCAGAAGAGCGCCATCGAGTGCTGGTAAAACCAGTCCTGGGCCTGGCTGCAGACGAAAAGGGTCATGTAGGAAAACGCAAGCGCGGTGACGAGCGGGTCGAGGCCAGTGTCGCGGCGGGCGATCGCGCGCAGCAGCCGCTCGACGGGCAGGGCGAAGAGGAGCATCACCGCGAGCAGTCCGAGGGGGCCGGTGGTGACGAGCGCCTGCGAGAGGAAGTTGTGCGTGGTGATGAACTTGTACTCGGTGTCGGGGGGGATCTCGCGCGCGGCCAGGCCGAAGGACTCGTAGCCGACACCGAAAAGCGGGTTGTCGCGGACGAGTCGGACCGTCTTGTCGAGCGCGAGGGCGCGGTTGGCGTCGCCGACGAGCGACTGGCGCGTGGTTCGGTGGAGGACGTAGAGCGCGGATGCAGTCGCGGCGAGCATCAGCGCGAGGACGATGTAGGTTGCGGCGGGGGCGTCGAGGCGGCGGGCGAAAGGGGTGCGGGCCAGTGCGTGGTAGAGCGCGAGGCCCGCAAGGCCGGCGGCGGCGGCGAGGATGACGGAGCGCGCGCCGCAGAGGGCGACGGCGGCCAGAACGAGCAGCGCCAAGGGGAGCGTCAGCCAGCGCAGCGCAGCGCGGCGGCGCGTGGCGGTCCAGCCGAGGCAGAGCGGGGCGACGGCCGAGAGGTACATCGCGTACCAGGTGCGGTTGGCGAAGAAGGCCTTCATCGAGCTGTGCGGCTCCGCCGGGGAGCGGAGCCATTCGGGCATGTTCCAATGGGGCGGGTCATTGTCGCAGAAGTTGTAAAGCCGCCAGCGCAGGCCGAAGAGGTATTCGTAGGCGCTGCGGCTGAAGTAGTCAGCGAGTCCGACGAGGATGCCGAGTGCGAGCACGGCGGTCATGCCGGCGGCGACGGGG
>CAZNDQ010000508.1:0-3459 GCA_964571825.1 uncultured Planctomycetales bacterium
CGCGCTCGATGAGCAGGTGCGCCGCTGGGAGACCGACGGGCGTGTGACCAAGTACGAGGGCTGGGAGTTCCTCGGGCCGATCCTTGACGAGTCCGGCGCCTGCCGTGGCTGCACGGCGCAGAACCTCTTCAGCATGGAGATTCGCGCCTTCCCCGCCGACGCAGTGATCCTCGCGACGGGTGGCTGCGGGCTGATCTACGGCAAGAGCACGATGTCGATGGTGTGTACGGGCGGCGCGGCCGCGCGGGCCTACCGTGCCGGCGTCACCTATGCCAACGGCGAGTTCATTCAGGTGCACCCGACGGCAATCCCCGGGGCGGACAAGCTGCGGCTGATGAGCGAATCGGCCCGCGGCGAGGGCGGCCGCGTCTGGGTCCCGCGCAAGCAGGGCGACACGCGCCATCCGAAGCAGATCCCCGACGCCGAGCGGTGGTACTTCCTCGAAGAGCGCTATCCGAAATACGGCAACCTCGTCCCGCGCGACATCGCCACGCGCGAGATTTTCAGCGTCTGCCGCGAGGGGTACAGCGTCGAGGCGGACCAGTACTGCGTCTATCTCGACCTGACGCACATTCCGCGCAAGGAGCTCGACCGCAAGCTGGCGGGCATCCTCGAAATCTACGAAAAGTTTCAGGGCGTCGACCCGCGCGACGAACCGATGAAGATTTTCCCGGCCGTGCACTATTCAATGGGCGGACTGTGGGTCGATTACGAGAATGAGGGCAACACCGGCGGCGTGCTGGTCGGCTCGCCGCGCAACCAGCAGACGAACATCCCCAACCTCTACGCCATCGGTGAGGCTGATTACCAGTATCACGGCGCGAACCGGCTCGGTGCCAACTCGCTGCTGAGCTGCATTTTTGCCGGGCTGCTCGTCGGGCCGAGCGTCGATACGCTACTCAAGAACCAGAAAAAGGCGGCCGCCGACCTGCCGTCGTCGCTGTTTGAGAACGCCGTGGCGCATGAGAAGCAGCAGTGGCAGCGCCTGCTCAAGGCCGACGGCAACGAGAACCCCTACCGGCTGCACCGAGAACTCGGCGCCGTGATGACGAAGAACGTGACCGTCGTCCGCTACAACAAGCACTTGCAGGAGGCGCTGGACAAGATCACCGAACTGGAGGACCGCTATCGGCGCATTGGCGCGATCGACACCGGCCAGTGGACGAATCAGGCGGCCGGCTTCGCCCGGGCGCTGGGCGACATGCTCTGTCTGGCACGCGTGATTGCGCTGGGGGCGCTGATGCGCGACGAGTGTCGCGGCGCCCACTACAAGCCCGACTTCGAGCAGCCGTCGCCCAAGGGCGAGACCGACGCCGAGTTGCAGCGCGAAGCGCAGCACTGGTGCGAGGCGTTCGCCGCGCGCAACGAGAAGTGGCTGCGGACGACGGTGGCCCGCTACGCTCCGGCCGGGCCCCAGATCAGCTACGAGCCGGTCGATCAGTCGCTGATTCCGCCGCGGCCGCGGACGTACGGGCTGCGCGGGGCGGAGATCATCGACCGCACGTGGCGCGAGCGCCAGACCAGACAGGCGGGGCGGGGCATCAAGGAGGCGGCGACGGCCTAGCCGCGACTGCATGGCGACGCACACACACAGCGCAGCATCGGGTTCGCACCGCAGGATCGTCGTTCGGATCAAGCGTCAGCCGCGCCCCGGCGCGGGCAGTTACTGGCAGACGTTCGAGGTTCCTTATCAGCCGCAGATGAACGTCATCTCCGTGCTGCAGGAGATCGCGGCGAACCCGGTGACGCAGGACGGCGAGACGGTGCCGCCGCCGGCGTGGGACTGCAACTGCCTCGAAGAGGTGTGCGGCGCGTGCACGATGGTGGTCAACGGGCGCGTGCGGCAGTCGTGCAGTGCGCTGGTCGATAAGCTGCTCGCTGACGACCCGGCCTGCATCCGCCTCGAACCGATGACCAAGTTTCCCGTCATTCGTGACCTCGTGGTCGATCGCTCACGGATGTTCGAGTCGCTGCAGCGCGTGCGGGCGTGGATTCCGATGGACGGCTACTACGACGTGGGCGATGCGCCGCCGGTGCCGATGAAGGTGCAGGAGTGGGGGTATCCGTTCTCGCAGTGCATGACGTGCGGCTGCTGTCTCGAGGCCTGCCCGCAGGTGAACGATCACAGCGAGTTCATGGGGGCGGCCCCGATCGCCCAGGCCGTGCTGTTCAACGAACACCCGACGGGAAAGATGAACGCGCACGAGCGGCTCGACGCGCTGATGAAGCCGGGGGGCATCGCCGACTGCGGCAATGCCCAGAACTGCGCCAAGGTCTGTCCGAAGAACATCCCGCTGCTCGACGCCATCGCCCGCGCCGGGCGGGCGACGACGATCCATGGCATCAAGCGCTGGCTGGAGCGTTGATTCCCCGGACGTTTGCACCGCGCCCACTGCCGCCACGGCCGCCGTCGCGGCCGCATTGCCACAACGCTACAGTACTCGGGAGGTATCCGCTGATGGGAATGCCGGTTCGCCGACTGATTGCGCTGTTCGTTCTGGCCGTCGGGATTGTTCTTGCGCCGGCCGGCGCTGCGCTCGACCCGAAGAACCCGCCGCAGGGCGTCTTCGACGACTCCTGGTATCTGATGATGTTTTCCGGCGAGCCGGTTGGTTACATGCACAGCACGACAACCCGCGAGGACGGTGAGATCGTCTCGGCCGTGCAGATGAAGCTGACGCTGCGCCGCGGCGAGATCGAGATCGGCATCGACCTGCACTCGACGTCGCGCGAGACGCTGGCCGGGCGGCCGCTGGCATTCGAGAACCGCCTGCTGATGGCCAAGCAGGAGATGTCGGTGCGCGGCACGATCGAGGGTCGCACGGTGCGCACGGTGACGAACCAGTTCGGGCTGACCAACGAGGCGGAGTTCGAGTTGCCCGAGGGTGCCGTGATGAGTTGGGGGTCGTACCTGGCCATGCACGAGAAGGGGCTCAAGCCGGGGACGAAGTACTCGCTGGAGGTGTACTCGCCGGTCGATAACCCGGCGGGCACGGTGCAGACGACGATTGAGATCGGGCAGCGCGAGAAGTTCGAACTGCTCGGCAAACAGGTCGAGGGCATTCGCACGAATCAGTCGGTCGAAGTGGCGGGGATGAAGCTCGACACGGTGGCGTGGGTGGATGACGAGGGCACGCCGCTGCGCAGCGACACCAGCCTGATGGGGATGAACGTGCAGGTGCTGCTGACGGACAAAGAGACGGCGCTGGCCCGGGCGGCCGGGGGCAAGGCGGAGTTTTTTGTCTCGACGTTCATCCGGCCGGATCGGCCGATCGACGCCGGGGCGGCGCGGAGCGTCACGTATCGGCTCTCGCTGACCGACGGCGCAAAACTGACGCCGCCGCCTGAGACGGGAATGCAGAGCGCCCGCGCGAACGCGGATGGGTCGGTGACGCTGACGGTGAAGCGGCAGGACCACGCGGGCCGCGCCGCACGGAAGGGGAGTGGGGGCTCGCCGGC
>CAZNDQ010000509.1:0-3418 GCA_964571825.1 uncultured Planctomycetales bacterium
TGGCGCGCATCGCCCGGCATCCCGGGCTGGCGGTGGGCGAAGCGTACATGGACGGCGACTTGGTGATCGAGCGTGGCTCGATCTACGGCCTGCTCGCCGTCGGCACGCGCAACCTGCGCGGCAATCGCAGGCGGCTGCTGCCGTGGGGAAGAGGCAGGCCGACGAATCCCCCGCGCAGAGCGCGCAAGAACG
Organism: uncultured Planctomycetales bacterium; assembly: GCA_964571825.1. Taxonomy (GTDB): domain Bacteria; phylum Planctomycetota; class Phycisphaerae; order UBA1845; genus CAZNDQ01. The sequence goes on from CAZNDQ010000509.1 coordinate 193, forward strand.
TGGCGCATCACTACGACCTGTCGCGAGAGCTGTTCCGGCTCTTCCTCGACGACGATCTTCAATACTCGTGCGCCTACTTCCCCGAGCCCGGCCTGAGCCTCGAGGCGGCGCAGGCGGCGAAGAAGCGCCATCTCGCCGCGAAGCACATTCCAGAGCTGAGGGAGTTCGTCGATTTTCGTTCGGCGCAGGAACCGGCCGAGGGGGGTGATCTCGGGATGGTCGAGCGGGACGAGTTCGAGGGGGTCGGGGCGGCGACCGGCGCGCATGGTGCGGAACTTGTAAAGGCGAAACGGCCGGCCGTGCCAGCCGCCGCGCGTCTGGGAGAAGAGGATCGGGCCGGGATCGAGGATGGCGATGGCGAGGACGGTGAGCAGCAGCAAGGGGGACAGGACGATCAGCACGAGCAGGCCGCCGAGCATGTCAATGGCGCGCTTAAGGGCGATGAAGCGCGCGAGGCGCGCCGCGTCGATCCGGGGGAGCGGGTCCATGGGGGCGTATGTTATCCGCGCGGGGTCGTGCGGGCACCGGCGCGGCGGCGAAGGGGGGGTCGGCGTCGGGCGATCAGGCCGAGCCGGGCGCACGTTGCCGGATGCGGCGGCAACGGGTTCAATGCGTCGCGGTCAAGGAGAAGCGGATGGGGCGGATCGAACTGATCGTCGGCTGCATGTTCAGCGGGAAGACGACGTCGCTGATCGAGCGGGTGCGCGCGGCGGAGGCGGCGGGTCGGCGCGTGGCGGTGATCAAGCACCGCATCGATGACCGCTATCGGCAGGATTGCGTCGTGACGCACGAGTCGCGGCGGGCCGGGGTGGCGGCGCGGTCGGTGCGCGGGAGCGGGGAGCTGGCGGCGGCGGCGGCGGGGGCGGATTTCGTCGCGGTGGACGAGGGACATTTCTTTGACGACGGGCTGGCGGAGGCGGTGCAGCGGCTGGCGGCCGGCGGCGCGGACGTGGTGGTGACCGCGCTGGACCGGAATATCTGGGGCGAGCCCTTCGGCTCGGTGCGCGCGGTGGAGGCGATCGCGGACCGGGTGGAGCGGCTGCTGGCGATCTGCGCACGGTGTGGGCGGCCGGCCGATCACACCCAGCGGACGCGGCCGATGGCGAACGCGGAGGATTTTGTCGGCGGGGCGGAGTCGTACGAGCCGCGCTGCACGGCGTGTTTCGAGCCGGGTCCGCCGGCGGGCGCGGGTTCGGCGGAGCGCGCACGATGAGCGGGTACACGGGCGTGCTGGGGCTGATCGCCCTGCCACTGATCGCGTACGCGATCTCGCTGGACCGGCGGCACATCCGCTGGCGGCCGGTGGTCGTCGGCGTGCTGCTGCAAGTCGTGTTTGCGTGGCTGGTGCTGTATCTGCCGGCGGGGCGGGCGGTCTTCGAATGGCTGGGGCGGATCGTCACACGGATTCTGAGCTTCACGGACGAGGGGTCGCGGTTTCTGTTCGGCTGGCTGGTGGTGGAGCCGGGCTCGAACAAGCTGGTGTTCGCGGTGCAGGTGCTGCCGACGATCATCTTCTTTTCGTCGCTGATGATGGTGCTGTATCACCTCGGGGTGATGCAGCTTCTGGTGCGCGGGATGGCGCGGGTGATGACGTGGACGATGGGGGTGAGCGGAGCGGAGAGTTTGTGCGTGGCGGCGAACGTGTTCGTCGGGCAAACGGAGGCGCCGCTGGTCGTGCGGCCGTACATCGCGCAGATGACGCGGTCGGAGCTGGCGGCGCTAATGACCGGCGGGTTCGCAACGATCGCGGGTGGTGTGCTGGCGGCCTATCTGGCGATGCTGGGACCGGAGTATGCGCGACACCTGCTGGCGGCGAGCGTGATGTCGGCGCCGGCAGCGTTCGTGATGGCGAAGATGATCGCGCCGGAGTCGGGGCAGTCGCAGACGGCGGGGCAGGTGCGGGTGCGGATCGAGCGGCAGACGGTGAACGTGATCGACGCGGCGGCGACGGGGGCGGCGGACGGGCTGAAACTGGCGCTGAACGTGGGAGCGATGCTGCTGGCGTTCGTGGCGCTGATCGCACTGATCGATTATCCGCTGGGCAAGCTGGGGGCGATGATGAACCTCGAGCCGCATCTCGGCGGGCAGGCGTTGTCGCTGCGGGTGATCTTCGGCTACCTGTTCGCGCCGATCGCGTGGCTGCTGGGGGCGCCGTGGGCGGATTGCCGGACGCTCGGTGGGCTGCTGGGAACGAAGATCGCGGTGAACGAGTTCGTGGCGTATCTGTCGCTGGGAGAGATTGTGCACGAGAACGGCATGTCGGCGCGCGGGGAGGTGATCGCCACGTATGCGCTGTGCGGATTTGCAAACTTCTCGTCGATCGCGATTCAGATCGGGGGCGTCGGGGGGATTGCGCCGGAGCGAAAGCACGAGCTGGCGCAGCTCGGGCTGCGAGCGATGATCGGGGGCGCGCTGGCGAGCTTCATGACGGCGGCGCTGGCAGGGCTGATGGTGCGCACGTGAGCGCCCAGCGGGGCAATTGATCGGGGCACGTTCTTTCGGATCGCTCACTCATCCGCGTCAGTTTTCAGAAAGGGATTGACCGGCTTGCTCATGATCCAGGGCTGGCCGCGCATGTAGAGATCGAGGCGCTGGCGGTACTCGGCGCGGCGCGGATCGCGTTGCTGCTCGCCGAGCTGGACGGCGATGCGCGCGGCTTCGATCGCCTGATCGAAGTTGCCGCGGCAGGCGAGCGCGGCCGCCAGCACATCATACGGTTCACCGACAGGGCGGTTGAGGGTCTGGGCTGCCTCGATCACCTTGTCGGCCATGAACGCAGCTTTGTCGCAGTCGCGCAGGTCGGGCAGCGGGCAGGCGGCGAGCATGCGCGCGAGTTCGAGGATGGGGCGGACGTTGTCGCGGGCGGTTTTCGTGGCGATGTCGGTGATGTCGATCGCGTCGCGCCAGCGGTCGAGCATGAGGAGGGCGAGGCGGTAGTTGTCGTGGGTCTCGGTGAGGCGGGGGTTGAGGCGGAGCGTCGCACGATAATACGGAATCGCCTGCTCATACAATCCGCGGCGGAGGTAGACGTTGCCGAGATTGTTGTGGGCGATCCAGGCGTCGGGGTTGCGGGCGAGGGTGTCGGTCCAGAGAGTCTCGACGTTACGGAAGATGTACGTGCGCTGATGGGTGAGTACGCCGGCGACGGCGAGCACGACGACAGCCAGGACGTGGCGGGCGCGAATGGGGTTGCGGTCGTCGGCGTAGAGGCTGTAGTGCCAGCGCG
>CAZNDQ010000510.1:0-3409 GCA_964571825.1 uncultured Planctomycetales bacterium
TCATTTTCCTCTACATGTGGGTCCGCTGGACCATCCCGCGCTTTCGCTTCGATCAGCTCATGCGCCTGGCCTGGAAGGGCCTCATTCCCGTCGCTTCGCTCGTCGTCGTCCTCGCCGGCGCGCTCGTCTACCTCGGCCGGCCGCTCTCCTGGTGGGCGCCCCTCGGCAACGTGCTCATCCTCATCATCGCCCTGCGCGTCAAGGCCTCGCGCACCTCACTTGTCACCGGACGGCAGGAGGACCTGCCCGACACCGCGCCCGCCGCGCCATCCTCGGGAGGCTGGTCATGAAGCCTGAAGACATCATCCAGATTCAAGTGCCCGAGTTGACCGCGGCCGAGAAACTCTACATGCCGCAGATCATCGGCGGCATGGCCACGACCTTCCGCCACATCTTCGGCCGCAAGGTCACCGTGCAGTATCCCGAACAGCGCCGCACGCAGCGCGTCGAAAACTACCGCGGCGTCCACCGCCTCAACCGCGACGAAGACGGGCGCGTCGCCTGCGTCGCCTGCTTCATGTGCTCAACCGCCTGCCCCGCCGCCTGCATCCACATCGAGGCCGGCGAGTCGCCCTGGCCCGACCGCGAAAAATATCCCGTCCGCTTCGATATCGACGAGCTGCGCTGCATCTACTGCGGCATGTGCGAAGAGGCCTGCCCCGTCGACGCCATCGAGCTGACCCCCGAATACAGCGTCGTCGGCCGTTCGCGCGAGGAGATGATTTTCGACAAGGAAAAGCTGCTCGAAATGCACGACCGCACCATCGAGCAGAAGCCGCGCAAGGACCCCAAAATCACCGGCTACGCCGGAACCGGCCGCCGCGAGGAGACGATCGCACCGCTCGCACGGCAATACGTGGACTTGAAGCTGCCGGAGAAACCGCGCAAATGAGCGCCGACCTGCTCACCTACGGCATCTACGCGCTCTTCGCCCTCGGCGGGCTCGCGGTGTTCTTCGCCCTGCCGCAGGAGGGACGCTGGCCGCGCCGCACCGGCGCCGTGCTCGGCGTGGCTGCGCTCGCCGGGCTGCTCGCCCTGCCCGCCTCGCGCTTCGCTCTGCCCGGCGACGCGCAGGCGTGGTTCTACCTTTGCTCGGCTGTGGCCGTCTTCGCCGCTGCCCGCGTCATCACGCACACGCGGCCTATTTACAGCGTCATCTACTTCGTCCTCGTCGTGGTCGCCGTCGCCGGGCTGGCGCTCATGCAGGCCGCCGAGTTCCTCGCCGTCGCCCTTATCATCATTTATGCCGGCGCCATCATGGTGACCTACGTCTTCGTCCTCATGCTCGCGCAATCCGGTGACCGCGCACTGTACGACGATCAGTCGCACGCCCCCGTCGGCGGCGTCATCGCCGGCTTCGTCCTCACCGCGCTGATCACCGGCATGATCGCCGAGTTCCCCGCCGAGGCGGCGCCGGCCGCGCTCACGGCCGCCGCAATTCCCGTCGGCGCCGAGCTGCCGCCGGGCAACACGGCCGCCATCGGCTCGCTCCTCCTCGGCCGCTACGTCCTGCCGCTCCAGATCGGCGCGATCCTCCTGCTCATCGCCATGGTCGGCGCCGTCGCCATCTCGCGCCGGCCCATCCCCGCTGACGAAGCCGCCGCCCTCGCCGCGACGCCCGAACCCGAACCCGGCCAGACCGGCCGACACGTCGCCCCCTTCCACGACTTCAAACGCGGCGCTAACCGCCGCGAAACACAGGAGCCCATCCACCAGTGATCCAAAAACGAAAACAAGACTTGGGTGGCATGCCCCTTCATGTAGTGTGGGTGGAGCGAAGCGCAACCCACCTTTTCGCGCGATGCGCACGGAACACTCGAACGGCGTATTCGGGTGGCATGCCTAAGCCCAACTTTGCCCACGGCAAAGTCGGCGCAGGCATGTCCGTCAAGTACGCCGTCCTCGCGGGCGCCCCTCGCCGTCATGCTGAGCGCAGCGGAGCAGCTCTGATCATCGGGGCGCCCAGCACGCCGTCCCCCGCGCCCCGTCATGCTGAGCGCAGCGAAGCATCTCTATTCGCTTGTGCGTTCAGCACGCCACCAACCGCAAGTCGTTCTCCTCTATTCCGCAATCCGCAATCCGCAATCCGCAATTCTGCCGCCATTCCGCATTCCGCATTCCGCATTCCGCATTTGCGTGAAGCCTTCAACAGACCTGGATCCGCCAAAAGCGCGAGTCGGAGGTAGGCGCCAGATGCAGCAGTACATCGTCACTGGCGCCGTCCTCTTCGCCCTCGGGCTCGTGGGCTTCCTCACGCGCCGCAACATGATCATCGTTTTCCTCAGCACCGAGATCATGTTCCAGGGCATCATCGTCAATCTCATCGCCTTCGCCCGCTTCCACCAGAATCTCGAGGGCCAGGCGTTCGCGCTGTTTCTTTTGGTCATCGCCGCCGTCGAGGCCGGCCTCGCGCTTGGCCTCGTCGTGCTGCTCTTCCGCCGCAAGGGTTCGCTCGACCTCGACGTCTGGCGCACCCTCCGCGGCTGATGTGTTACCTGGAGGTGCGTCTTGGACGCACCATTCCATGAAGGAATGCTCATGCTGAGCGCCCTATTCTGTCATGCTGAGCGCAGCGAAGCATCTCTGATCACCGGTGCGCCCAGCACGCCGCATGTAGGGTGGGTGGAGCGAAGCGCAACCCACCTTTTCGCGCGATGCGCACGGAACACTCGAACGGCGCGCCCAGGTGCCATGCCTAAGCCCAACTTTGCCCACGGCACAGTTGGCGCAGGCATGTTCGTCCCGGTACTCCGGGACTCCTTCACTGGCCACCGGCCACTGGTCACTGGTCACTGTCTTCCCCCTTCGTGCCTTCGTGCCTTCGTGCCTTCGTGCCTTTCTTCTTTCCGCATTCGCCACGTGCGCCGCACCGGCACCGGAGGCGCACTATGACTTTCGATCTCTCCCAATCGTGGTTGATTCCCCTCTTGCCGCTCGCCGCGGCCGTGCTCATCGGCCTGCTCGGCCCGCGCCTCCTGCGCAGCGCCTCCCACTGGCCCGCCATCCTCGGCGTCGGCGGCGCGGCCGTCCTCTCCATCCTGCTGCTCCTGCAGGTCCGCCAACTCCCCCACGAGCAGTTCACTCAGACCCACGTCGTCTACGACTGGATCGCCACCGGCCTGCCCGACAGCCCCGACACCCCCGATCACCGCGAGTCCTGGTTCACCGTCAATTTCCGCATCGACGCGCTGACGGCCATCATGCTCGTCACCGTCACCTTCGTTTCCTTCCTCGTCGTCGTCTACTCGCGCGACTACATGCGCCACCACGGCCACCCCGAGCGCGGCTACGAACGCTTCTTCGCCTTCCTTGCCCTCTTCGTCTTCTCCATGACGACGCTTGTGCTGGCGGGCAACTTCCTCCTGCTCTACCTCGGCTGGGAACTCGTCGGCCTCTGTTCCTACCTGCT
>CAZNDQ010000511.1:0-3409 GCA_964571825.1 uncultured Planctomycetales bacterium
CGGTGGTCGCCACACCCACCTTCTCGGCCGTGTAGTCGCGGACCCAGTAATCGATCCGCGCCGCGATCGGCGGGTTGGGCGCCTTGAACATGCGGTCGCACCAGAGCCCGCCATAGGGCAGCAGGTGGAGCGGCCGGCCGGGGCGCGGCGCGAAGAGATGGAACTCGGACGCGACGATCTCGGGCGTGAGCTGCGAGAGCGGCGTCGCGTCATCGAGGACGTAGATCGACCGGCCGTGCGTCCCGGCGACGAGGTCGAATTCTCGCGGGTGCTGCACGAGGTCGTCGACGGGCACCGTCGGCAGGGTATCGCCGTTGAGCCGCACCCAGTGCTGCCCGCGGTCGATCGTGACGAAGGCTGCCCGCTCGGTGCCGGCATAGAGCACGTCGGGGTTGCCCCGATCCTCGCGGATCACTTTGACCGGCGCGGCCGGCGGCAGATCGCCGACGATCGGCTGCCAGGTGCGGCCCGCGTCACGCGTCATCACGACGTTCGGGCGCATGTCGTCGCTGCGGTGGCCGTCGATGGCGACGTAGGCGGTGTCGCGGTCATGATGCGAGGCTTCGATGCGCGAGATGTAAAGGCCCTGCGCCTGCGGCGGCGTGACGTTCTGCCACGTCGTGCCGCCATCGCGCGTGACGTGTACGAGCCCATCGTCCGTGCCGGCCCAGAGCGTGCCGCGCGCCGGCGATGATTCGGCGAGCGAGACGACCGTACCGAACGTCTCCGCGTCGGAGCCGACGCTGACCATCTTTTCCAGTTCGCGCGTGGAGAGGTCGTCGCTCATCTTCTCCCAGAAATCGCCGCGCTGCGTCAGACGGAACACGTGGTTGCCGCCGAGGTAGAGCGTCGTCGGCTCGTGCGCGGAGACAAGAAACGGCGCGTTCCAGTTGAAGCGGAAGCGCGGCTCGCCCTCCTTGGGTGTCGGCGTGATGCGCTTGCGCCGGCCGGTGTCGAGGTGAATGCGCCATAGCACGGCCCCCTGCGACTCGGCGTAGACGATGTTCGCGTCCTGCGGGTCGAAGGCGACGTGGAATCCGTCGCCGCCGTTGACGAAGAACCAGTCGCGGTTGGTGATGCCGAAGCTGCCCTCGGCCATGCCCTCGTTGGCGGCGTCGGCGCGGCCGCGGCTGGGGCCGATCCAGGTGCCGTTGTCCTGCAGGCCACCGGCGATGCGATAAGGGTCGCCCAGATCGACGGCGATGTTGTAGAACTGGCCGACGGCGAGGTGATTGAGGAAGTCCCAGCTCTTGCCGCGATCATACGTCGCGTAGAGGCCGCCGTCGCTGCCGAGCAGCAGGTGGTCGGTGTCGACCGGGTCGATGGCCAGTGCGTGCATATCGACGTGGGCGCGGGCGGCACCGCCGGCGCGCAGCGTGCGGCCGCCGACGTCCGAGACGTAGAGGTTCCAGCCGAGCAGATAGAGGCGCTGATCGCTTTTCGGGTCAATGCGGACGCGCGAGAAATAGAACGGGCGCGGGTTGAAGTCGTTGATGCGCTTCCAGGTGTCGCCGCCGTCTTCGGAGCGGAAGAGCCCGCCGGCCTTGCTGCGGTTGTCCCACGTGTCTGCACCCCAGCCGCCGACGTCGGACTCGATGACGGCGCAGAGGATGCGCGGGTCGGCGGCGAAGATATCGAAGCCGATGCGGCCGGTCTGCGCCGGCAGGCCCGTCGTCAGTTGTTTCCACGTGTCGCCGCCGTCGTTCGAGCGATAGATGCCGCCCGCGGGGCCGCCGCTGCGAAAGCTGTGCGGGCTGCGGCGGCGCGCATAGAGCGCGGCGTAGACGACGTTGGGATTCTGCGGGTTGACGAGCACGTCGCAGGCGCCGGTGTCGGCGTCGGTCTTCAGCACGTGGTCCCATGTGCGGCCGCCGTCGCGCGTGCGGTAGACACCGCGCTCCGGGTTGGCGCCCCATAGGTGTCCAAGTGCGGCGACAAAGCAGATGTCAGGGTTGCGCGGGTGCACGGCCAGTCGCGGGATATCGTGCGTTTCGACAAGGCCGAGGTGGGTAAACGTCGCGCCGCTGTCGGTCGAGCGATAGACGCCGTGGCCCCAGGAGGAGCTGTTGCGGCCGTTGCCCTCGCCCGTGCCGACCCAGACGATCCGCCCCCGCCCGCGCTCGGCGCGGCTCTTCGTCTTTTCTTCGTCCGTCATCTTCGCCTCCGCCTCCGCCCAACCCGGCCAGTCAGCCGGTGCATCCGCCACGGCGACGCTGCCGATCGAGGAGGTCTCCTCGCGGTCGAAGACGGGCGCGAAGGTTGTGCCTCCGTTGGTGGTCTTGAACAGCCCGCCGGTGCCAAACGCGACATAGAACGTCCGCGCGTTGCCGGGCGCCAGCGCAATGTCCGCCACCCGGCCACCCATGTTGGCGGGGCCGACGGAGCGCCACGCCAGGGTTTTGAGATCCTCGGTCCGAAGCGTTCGCGGCGCGGCACCGGTCGCCGGCGCTTTGACCCTTGCCGGAGCATCATTGGTGGAGAGCCGGCCCGCCGCGGGCGGAGGCGCGTCGGACGCGGCGTACGGCGTTTGCGCGTCGGCGACCGGCATGCAGCCGGCGAGCGCGGCGGCCAGGACAAAAAGAACCGAAGGCAGACGAGACAGGCGAATCATGCACATTCTCCGCGAATGGGGTTGCAGACGGGGATGATAGCGAAAAGGCGGGCAGAGGCGCACGCGCGAGAACGCGACAGGCGAACGAACCGGGCGCCCGCGGGCCGCCCGCCTTGGTTCGGCGGTTGCGGGCGAATATATTGGTGTGCGAGACGAAGGGGCCGTCGGTTTGCATTGCCCGAGCGGGGCAGCGCAGACCGGCAGCACGGATTCGAGGGGTTGTGGTGAATAGATTTGTACGAGTTTGCCTGACGGCGGGATTGTTGGCGGCCGTCTGGTTCCCATGCGAGACGGTGCTGGCGCACGGCGAGCACGGCGGGGAGGCGCCGCTGGTGCTGAGCGTTGCGCGGGTGCGGGCAAAGGCAGCAGAGCTGGACGTCGAGCTGGAGACGGACCTGATCGATTTCCAGCGGATTCTGCTGCTGGACGCCGACGGCGACGGCGAACCGACGCAGACCGAGATGCTGCGCCAGCGCACGCCGATCGAAGAGTACCTCAACAACCATCTGTGGTTTCTCTGGGACGGGCATCGGCACGAGTCGACGGTGTATAACGTCGAGTCGCCGGCGCTGCAGTTGGACGGGGACGGCGAGCCGCTCGAACCGCGCAAGGTCATCTTTCACCTGCGCGTGCCCGGATACGAGCCCGGCGTCGACGTGATATTTTTCTCCCGCTTTCTCATGCAGCTATCGCACCGGGCAACGCTGCTGACGAGCTTTGAGCTGCCGGGCCGGCTCGTATTGTGCGCGGCCCCCCCGCATCACTACTCCTCCTCGGGCGCGGCGCTGGAGCGGCGGC
>CAZNDQ010000512.1:0-3408 GCA_964571825.1 uncultured Planctomycetales bacterium
GCGCTGGCGTGCTCGGTGGCATCGGTGTGCGGGGGGATGCTGGGGTACGCGATCGGGGCGTTCCTTTGGCTGCAGGTGGGGAACTTCTTCCACAACCACGTGCCGGGATTCTCGCGGGACAGCGTGACGCTGCGCGACGGGACGAAGCTCGAGGGGCTTTTTGACCACCGTTCGCTGGAGGTGACGCTGCCGGCGATGAAGGCGGAGGTGGAGTATCCGGCCGGGTTTGTGCCGAAGGGCGGGGAGCGCCGGGAGCTGACGGCCGAGGAGGTGGCGGAGGTGCACGTGCAGCCGTTCAGCAAGACGGCCGGGCTGTACGAGCATTACAGCTTCTGGATTGTGTTCATCGCCGGGTTCACGCCCCTGCCGTACAAGGTGATCACCATTACGGCCGGGGTGTTCGAGATCAACTTCGTCATTTTCATCGTCGCCTCGGCCGTGAGCCGGTCGGCGCGGTTTTTCCTCGTCGCGGGGCTGATGGGGCTGTGCGGGGAGAAGATCAAGCCGATCATTGACCGCTATTTCAACCTGCTGTGCATCGCGTTCGTGGTGCTGCTGGTCGGCGGGTTCTACCTGCTCAAGTATCTCGGGTAGTTCCTCCTGTCTCGTGAAACTATTGAAAGTACACGATTGCGCGAAATCCCGGCGCTAGCATTTCGCGCACACTGGTGACGGTCCGAACCTTCGCAAACCGGAGGCGAGTGCGATGAAGATCGTCATTCCCGGCGGGAGCGGGCAGATCGGACACGTGCTGGCGCGGGCGCTGGTCGCGGACGGGCACGAAGTGGTCGTGCTGAGTCGTGCGCCGCGGGCGGAGCGATGGCGCGTCGTACCCTGGGACGGGCGGCGTGTCGGCGAATGGGCGCGCGAGGTGGACGGCGCGGACGTGGTGATCAATCTGGCGGGGCGGAGCGTCAACTGCCGGTATCACGAGGCGAACCGGCGGAAGATGGTGGACTCGCGCGTCGAGTCGACGCGGGCGGTGGGAGAGGCGATCGGGCGGGCGGCGCGGCCGCCGCGCGTGTGGCTGCAGGCGAGTACGGCGACGATCTATGCGCATCGCTTTGACGCGGCGAACGACGAGGCGACGGGGATCATCGGCGGCGGAGAGCCGGGGGCGCCGGACACGTGGCGGTTCAGCATCGAGGTGGCGACGGCGTGGGAGCGGGCGGCGAACGAGGCGGCGACGCCGGGCACGCGCAAGGTGCTGATGCGCTCGGCGATGACGATGAGCCCGGACCGCGGGGGGATTTTCGACACGCTGCTGGGGCTGGTGCGGCGCGGGCTGGGGGGGGCGAGCGGTGACGGGCGGCAGTACGTCTCGTGGATTCACGAGTGCGACTTCGTGCGGGCGGTGTACTGGCTGATCGAACACAATCTCGACGGGCCGGTGAACATCTGCTCGCCGAACCCCCTGCCGAACGCCGAGTTTATGCGGTCGCTGCGCCGGGCATGGGGTATCGGGATCGGGCTGCCCGCGGCGCGTTGGATGCTCGAGGTCGGCGCGGTGTTCTTGCGCACGGAGACGGAACTGATCCTCAAGAGCCGGCGGGTCGTGCCGGGGCGGCTGTTGGCGGACGGATTTGCGTTCGATTACCCCCACTGGCCGGACGCGGCCGTGGACCTGTGCCGCCGCCGGCGGGAGATGCGGTGTTCCGACGCACACGCGGCGGGATAACACAGCGTACCCGTCGGACCCCGAACACCTCGGTCGGCTTGTTCGAAGGATTGACACCGCTGCAATCGCGACGATGCTGGCGTTCGTGCGGCGTCGGGCGCGGTCGACGCCCTGCACTTGTCAGACGTACAGCGAAATGTTGTCGGCGACCGGGTGACAAAAAAATGACGAGGCCGAAACGCGGAGCAATCGCCAGGGCGACGGCCGTAGCGGTGGTGGTGATGGCGGTGCTGCTGGGCGCGCTGGCGGGCGTGGGGACGTTCACGTTCGGCTATGCCGAGGGGCTGAGCTACTTCAGCACCGATCCGCGGGCGTGCGCGAACTGCCACATCATGCAGGACTACTACGACACGTGGGTCAAGAGCAGCCACCACCACGTCGCGGGGTGTGTGGACTGCCACCTGCCGCATGACACGGTGCACAAGTACATGGCCAAGGCCGACAACGGCTTTTTTCATTCGATGGCCTTCACTCTGGACAACTTTCACGAACCGATCCAGATCAAGGCGCGGAACCGGCGGATCGCGCAGGACAACTGCGTGGCGTGTCATTTGGACGTTGTGCATGAGATGCTGCCCGAGTCCCCGGGCGGGGAGACGCAGCGGTGCATCCATTGCCACGCGGGGGTGGGGCACGGGCCAAGGTAGCCGCGGGAGCAACTGGCGCACAGGGAGGAACCGATGAACGGGTCGGATACGGGGCGAGCGAGCCAGCGGGGCGCGGCGGCACAGCCGGCGGGCGGTCCGCGGCTGCGCACGCTGGCGGTGCTGATGCTGGCGACGGCGCTGGTGACCGTCGGCGTGACGGCCCTGCTGGTCAACATCTTCGGTCGGAAGCAGGAAGCGCGGACGCCGTTCGTGCGGCTGGTGGAGGTGAGCGACGCGACGTCGGACCCGGCGCCGTGGGGAGTGAACTGGCCACATCAGTACGACACCTATCTGCGGACGGTGGATGCGACACGGACTCGTTACGGCGGCTCCAGCGCCATGCCGGAGCAGAAACTGGACGAGCATCCGTGGCTGCGGCGGCTGTACGCGGGGTATGCGTTTGCGCTGGATTACCGCGAGGCCCGCGGCCACGCGTACATGCTGTCGGACCAGATGGCGACGGAGCGGGTCAAGCAGCGGCCGCAGCCGGGGGCGTGCCTGCACTGCCACTCCAGCGTGATCCCGACGTACCGGCGGCTGGGGCGGGCGGCGCTGGGCGCGGCGGAAGCGGGCGGAGACAGCTTCGACTGGCCGGCGGTGATGAAGGGCTTCGAGCTGACAAGCATGATGAGCTACGCCGACGCGCTGGCGGAGATGGCGGCGACGCAGGACGGGACGGACGAGCCGTCGCCGCATCCGGTGAGCTGCGTCGACTGCCACGACCCGCAGACGATGAAGACGCGCGTGACGCGTCCGGCGTTTGTGCGGGGGATCGCGGCGCTGGCGGCGTCGGAGGAGCCGGTGCCTCATCTGCCGAGCATCGAGCGGTGGCGGGAGGGGGGCCGCGCGCGGCCGTACGACCCCAACCACGATTCGACGCGGCAGGAGATGCGGACGTTCGTCTGTGCCCAGTGCCACGTCGAATACTACTGCGGGCCAAAGGAGACGATGTTTTTTCCGTGGGCGAACGGGCTGAAGATGGAGCAGATCGAAGCCGTCTTCGACGCGCACCGCTTCCCCGACGGCGAGCCGTTTTTCGATTACATTCACGGCGAGACGGGCGCGCCGGTGTACAAGGCGCAG
>CAZNDQ010000513.1:0-3395 GCA_964571825.1 uncultured Planctomycetales bacterium
TGGCCACCAAGCACGCGACTCACCGGCGCGGCCCCGCCCGGGCGCACGGTCTGCTGATAGCGCCGGCACAGCGCCGCCGCATCCGGCCAGAACTCGCTCAGCCGCCGCTCGATCAGATAGCAGGTCCCGCTCGCCGTCACGCTCTCGCGCCCGGGAATCATCTCCGCCAGCGTGCGTGGACCGGACGCCGGCACTGCCGATACCGGCGAAACGCCGACCGCCTCCAGCGGCGCGCCGGCCGCGCTGCCCGCGTTCATTTCGCGCAATCGTTGTTGCATCCGCTCCGGCAGCATGTCTCCACAGCACCTTCCCGCGTCGACGCATCGCCGCGATGCGCTGCGATTATACCCGCCCGTCGGCGCCCCCGCCGTCGGAAAGTTCGCGCAGCAGTTCGACGAATCGGGCCACGCTCCGCGCCCGTCCGAACCGCTCCTCGTACGTGCGCTGCGCCGCCCGCCCCGCTGCCTCGCGCAGCGCCGGCTCCGCGATCAACCGCTCCATGAGTGCGCGCAACCCGTCGATGTCCCCGGGCGCGACGACCCACCCCGCGCCGGTCTCGCGCAGCAGCGCCGCCACCTCGCACACCGCGGGCCCGACGAACAGCACCGGCCGTCCCGCCGCCAGCGCCCCGTACAGCTTGCTCGGCGCGATCAGCCCGGCCGCCTCCGCGCGTATCGTGATCAGGTGTACGTCCCCCGCCGCCAATGCATCGCCGAGTTCATCGAGCGGCCTTGGCGGCAAAAAACGAAACAGCCCGCTCATCCCCGCCGCGCCCGCCTGCACCTCCGCCAGCCGCTTGCCGCCGCCGACAAACACGATCGCCGCATCGTCGCGCCGCGCCAGACCGCGCGCCGCGCCCAGCAGCGTGGCGAACTCGTGCCCCAGCCCGACGTTCCCTGAATACAGAAACACCGTCCGCGCGCCGAGCCCGAGCGAACCGCGCAGCCGCGATGTGCTCGCCGCCATCGGCCGCACCGTTTCCCCCGGCACCCAGTTCTCGATCACGCGCACCTTCGCCGCGTCGGCCCCGCCCTCGATCAGCCGCCGCCGCATCGGCTCGCTCAGCGCCACGATCGCCTCGCACGCGCGATAGAGCCGCCGCGACAGCGCCGCCGCCGCGCGCTCGATCAGCCCCCCGCGCCGGATCACTCCCAGCGCCGCGGCGATCTGCGGATACACGTCCATGCTCCACAGCACGAGCCGCGCGCCGCCGCGCCGCCGCAGCCGCCGCGCTGCCAGTCCGATCAGCGGCGGCGTCGTCAGTGCAATGATCGCGTCCATCTGCCCCAGCGCGCGCAGCCGCCGCGCCGCGAGAAGATAGAAAGATGCATAATCGATGATCCGCCCCGCCGTCCCCGCGCGCCCGAACCCCGTTGCCCCGACGCGATGCACGCGCACGCCGTCGAGCAACTCTTCCGCCGCCAGCCGCTCCGACCCGCCCGCGTACGCCCGCCGCGAGCAGACGACGTGCACCTCGTGCCCCGCGGCCGCCAGGCCCGTCCCAAGGTCCGCCAGCAACTGACCCGTCGCCGCCGGGTCCGGACGATAAAACTGATTGAGCAGCAGGATGCGCATGGCCACGGATCAGCGGCTCGGCGCGCTGGCCGGTTGCGAAGCGGCCGCCGGCTGCGACGCCGGCGCCGGCAGCGCCGCCGGCCGGCCCTCGCGCTCCACGTAGATTCGCGTCCGCTGCGTCCGCATCACCTCGCGGAACGTCTCGCGCAGCGGCCGGACCTGCGCCTCCGGCCCGTAGAGTTGAAAGAAGTACGGCCCCTTGCGGTCCGACGGCGCTACCGCCGCCAGCAGCATGTACCCCGGCCGTTCGACAGGCCCGCCCTCGGGCCGTGCGTCCACGTACGTCCCCGTGATCTCCACCAGCGTCAGCGTGCCGAACTCGATCTGCTCCTCCTCCCGCCGCCCGACCTCATTGCTCGCCCGCCCGTCCGGCTGGCGAAACTGTCCGAACCACGCCGCGATCTTGTCGTCCGTCTTCGGCGCCGTCCGCTTGCCGAAATAATCAAGCGTCAACATCAGCGGTTCCCCGCCCGCCTCGCGCGGCGGAATCGTCACCTCGTATGCCGTCGCTCCGCGCACCACCGCCCGCGCCGTCCAGCCCGCCGGCGTCCGCAACAGAAACGGCCCCACGTCCAGGTCCTGCATCGACACCGGCTGCGAGGCGGGCGCACCCTGCGCCGTCGCCGTCAATACCAATGCCCAACCAATCATGCTGTTCAAGGCGATGCCTCCGTTGCAATCAGGCAAGAACCGCACACACGTCGGTCATCATGTCCTTCAGTGCGCAAAAGGCAAGTCGAACCTGTGTTCTTCCTCGTCGAATCCTGAGGCCGGAGCGGAATGGGCAGATTACCGCTCGAATCGGGCATTGTCAGGTCTCCACAGTGCAGCTAGGCTTTCGATTCACCAACGAACTCTGAACGTTCCCGCGAAGGGATGATCGATGCCCTTACGAAAACAAACCCCTAAACGAAGCCTTTCGCTGCAGCTTCATGTTGGCGCAAACAGCGATGGCGAGATCAAGGCGATCTACATTTACCTTCGCAAGATCCGGTCCGGCCAGCGCGTGCAAACTGCCATCGTGCAGAAGAGCGCCCTGCTTGTTGATTACGATCGGCGTGGAACAATCCTTGGAATCGAAGTGCTCGCGCCAGTAAACTTGTCGGACATCCTCAGCCAGGTGCCCGAACCTGACCGGACTCCCTTTCGACGTTTTCTCGATCAGTGCAGGCCGAACGCTTTCATTGTCCGGTAGATTGCCAGGGCAATCATCGAACGGAGTCATCTTGTGCCCGACACCGCGTCGCCCGACAGCCCCTCCGCCCACTGGCCGCCGTCGCACGCCACGCCGCGCGAACTCGACGCCGCACTCGCCGCACCGCATGACGGCCGCCCTGCGCTCACTCGCAGCGCCGCGCTCGGTTGGGCCCTCCTCACCTACGGCCTCACCAGCATCGCCGTCGAACTCCTCCGCACTGGCACCCACCAGTGGCTCTTCCGCGAATGGCGCGAGGGCTTTGCCGCCGGCTGGTTCCTGCTCTTCTTCGCCTGGGTGCTCCTCTGCCGCCGCGCGCTCGCCCTGGCCATCGGCCTGCTGCTCGTCACGCTCCCCCTCTGTGGCGCTCGCCCCGGCGACCTGCTCACCAACGTCCAGGACTCGCTCGTCCTGGCCACCGCGGCCGTTTCTCTCTGGCGCTTCCCCCTCCGGCCGCGCCGCGAGCCCCTCGCCGCCGGCTGGCTCCTCGCCGCCATCGCACTAATCTCCATCCTCGCCAATGCCCACCGCTGCCTGTGGGAGATGTGGCCCTTCAACCGCCACAACTACACCGGCAACTTCCTCTTCATGTTCGGCGAATCGTGGGACTGGACCATCGGCCTCT
>CAZNDQ010000514.1:0-3389 GCA_964571825.1 uncultured Planctomycetales bacterium
GGCCCCCGCGCCGCCGCCGATCGCCGCCAGCGCCGCCCACACCGGCTCCCGGTACCCGATCAACTCCGGCATCGGCACGTCTGGTGCTCTCCCTCTGAGTGATCCGCGTCCATGCTCGGTTATCGGAAGATCGGCAGGGGCGGTGAAGCACACACCGCGTGGATGGGCCGGGCTGGTGGACCGCGCCACGTTTCGTCTATGCTGCGGGCATGGATGTCGGCTGGATGAACGCAACGGAGAGCCTGATGCTGCTGGCCACACTCGGTTGGGACCCCGGCGACGCCGCCTGGATCGTCTGGGTCGGCCTCGCCGCCGGCGCCCTGACCACCCTCTCCTTCGTCCCGCAGGTTCTCAAGAGCTGGCGCACCCGCAGCACCCACGACGTCTCCCTCGGCATGTTCGTCACCATGTGCGTCGGCGTCGCACTCTGGCTCGCCTACGGCATCCTCCGCCGCGACATCCCGATGATGACCGCCAACGGCGTCACCCTTCTCCTCGCCGGCTCCGTCCTCTGGATGAAAATCCGCAATGGGTAGCAGTTCGCACAATACTGGGCAAACTCCAGATACGTCGCGTGGCTACGTGTTTATTTCGTCGTCTCGCCGCGCGAAACCTCACGCGCAAACACCACAAGCATCGCGCCGAGCGCCACGACCGCCCCGACCACCGCTGCTGCCGCCACGCCGATCCCGCCTAGAGCGAACCCCCGCGCCAACACCGGCCCCACTGTCGCCACACACACGATGAACAGCACGTTTGCCCGCGTCCCGTACTGCGGCCGCCCGCTCCCGCGGAACCCCTCGTCGATTACCCGCCCCCCGTTGAACAGCCACGAAGCCACCGCCAGCAGCCGCCCGATCGCCGCCCCCTCTGCAAACTCCGCCCCGTACACGATCCGCAGCACCCACGGCATCGCCACAATCAGCGCCGCCGCCGGCACCGCGCTGACCATCAGTGACTGCCGCAGCCGCGTCCCAACCACCGCGCGGAACGCGCCGGCCGCGTCCGCGTCCGCTCGCGCCGTGCTGCCAAATGTCCGCACCATGAACGCCTGCGAGAACAGCGACGGGATGTTCGCCACCGCCTGCGCCACGACGTACAGCCCCAGCGCCCGCGCCCCCAGCAGCAACACGACCATGATCACATCGATCCGCGTGAACAGGATCATCGCCGCGTTCGCCGCCGCGAACGCCCCCGCCGGCCGCAACGTCTCGCGCACCCACGCGCCATCCACCTGCCCGCGCACGGCCGCGCCCGCCAGCGGTGCCAGGCGCCAGACGACCACGGCCGCGACGGCCAGCAGGTTCGCCACGACAAACGCCCCCAGTTCGGTCCGCCCCGCCAACGCGATCGCGACGTACGCCGCAAGGAGCAGCGCATACACCCCGACCCGCGTCGCGTTGTACAGACCGTACCGTTGCAGCGCGTTGTCGATCGCCAGAAGATCGAGCCACAGCAGATGGAACGGGATCATCCACAGATACAGCACGCCCAGCCGCACCACGATCGGTGACTGTCCGCGCGCGGCCTGCCCGATCAGTCCCCAGCCGATGAGCATCAGCACCGGCGCGACGATCATCGTCTTGATGCAAACGAATCGGATCAATTGCGGCGACGTGACCTGCTCCCGCCCTGCCCGCACCGCCAGCGCCCAGTCCAGCCCCAGCGTGCCGATTCCCGCGACCACCGTCGGCCAGAGCAGCACCGCCGCCAGCTCCCCTCTCCCGGCAACGCCAAGCACCCGCGCCGCGATCAGCCCTGCAAGAAACCCCGCCCCCTGTACCGCGAAGTTCCCGGCGGCCAACCGCGCCACCGGGCCGTGCAGAATGGCCCGTCGCAGCGACGCCCCCTCGGCCACGGATGGTCCCGTATCGGACATATGGGGAGCCTAATCGGACACGGTTGAACGCACGAGGCCCGGTTCAGCCCCTCATCCGCAACGGCTTCCGGCCCCACCGCGTGAATCAGAAAACCCCGCGCTGCTCACCAACGTATCCGGCACCCGCGTGTCCAGAGAAACGCGCAATGTTTGCGTGTGCCGGCCGCAAGGCTACAATACGTCGTCTCGGCACGGGGGCTGCGCGACGAGTCCGGATGTCCGATGCGCGGGCGCGAGCGCATCGCCCGCTGCTCCCCCAGCGGCGCTGTTCGGAAACGGCCTGCGATGCCGAAAAGAGATAGAGCGTTCGTTCTGCCTTCCCGACCGAATTCTACGGTGGAATTGACAGGGCTCCAGAGTTCCTCCCTGCCGCCGAGGATGCCACCTACGAGGCCGTGAATTGACCGTTCGCACCGCGACCTACGCCGCTCTCCTTCTCCTGACGTCGCTCATCGCCGGCTGCCCCGTGCCGCAGCCGCGCGGTCACGGCAAAGTAATGCACCTCAATGAGCCCACCACCAAACGCGGGTATTGGCTCTACCTGCCGGACGAATATGTCAAGAACGACGGCCGGCGCTCCGACGGGCGCAAGTGGCCGATGGTTGTTACTTTCCACGGCATGAAACCATTCGATAACGCCGCCCCCCAGATTCGCGAATGGCAGGAGGAGGCCGACCGCTACGGCTACGTCGTCGTCGCGCCGGAACTCAAGGCGTGCGACATGATGAAGGAGTTCCCCATCCGCACCCGCAGCGCGACGCTCCTCTCCGACGAAGAAGCCACGATCCGCATCATGGACGACGTGCTGCGCCGGACCGAGGCCGACGCCAACAACGTCCTCTCCACAAGCTGGTCCTCCGGCGGGTTCCTCGCGCATTACATGGTGAACCAGTATCCCGAGCGCTTCAGTTGTCTCGCCACGCGGCAATCCAACTTCTCCGCCTCGCTCATGGACCCGCGCCAGGCTGCCGTCTACCGCGACCTGCCCATCGGCCTCTACTACGCCAGCAACGACTTCAAGTCGTGCAAGAAGCACACGCTCGAAGCGTACTTCTGGTATCGCCGCCTCGGCTTTACGCACGTGCAGTCCGGCCGAGTCCAGGCCCTCGGACACGAACGCACGCCCGAGGTCGCCGCGTCCTTCTTCGCCGAAGCCTGCGGCGCCAAGCCGAAAACGCCACCGACCAAGCTCGCCCGCATCCGCCTCGACGAGCCGCCCAGCGAGGACCTGGCGCTCGTCGATTCGCGCACGGCCACGCCGGTCCGTCCCATCCCGCGCCCCGCGTCACAGTCGCCGCCGCCCGGCGTATCCAACTACGGCGACAGCGGCACCCTGCCCCGCGGCAACACCCGGAGCAGCATCTTCGGCAGCGGAACCACGACCCAGCGCCATCCCGAATCGTTCTCCACCAGCGGCATCAGCACACCCACAAACTCGACGCCGGCCTATTCCTCCTCACCGGAAAACCGCGCGCCCGCCGCCAACAACGGCTTCCAGATCGCCACCGGC
>CAZNDQ010000515.1:0-3372 GCA_964571825.1 uncultured Planctomycetales bacterium
GCCGTGCCCGTACGGGTGATCTTCGTCCGCCGGCTGCGCCGCCAGGTGCAGCGCGCCGACCACGATCGACGACGTGACCACGTCCGCCAGCGACTCCACCGCGTCCGCGATCAGCGCGAACGAGTGCCCCACGATCCCGGCCAACAGCTTGATCACGGCCAGCAAACCGTTCACCAGCAGCCCCAGCAGGGCTGCGCGCAACCCGCGCCGAAATGGCGTTTGCATGACCGGGATCGTATCGCTGCCCGGCCGCACCGTCATTCCGCGCTGGGCCGACGCCGCCCCGCCCCATAGAATGACCGCTCGACCGGTTCAATTGAGGGCTCGCCATGCCGCAGCGCATCACCGTCGATCAGGTCCGCCACATCGCCGCCCTCGCGCGACTCGCCCTCACCGATGATGAGTGCCGCCGCTATGCCGCCCAGCTCGAAGCCATCCTCGATTACGTCGAGCAACTTACCGAAGTAAACGTCGACGGCGTCGAGCCCACCGCCCATCCGCTGCCCCTGCGCAACGTCTACGCCGCCGACGAGCCGCGCGAAACCCTCCCGCGCGAGGCCGCCCTCGCCAACGCTCCCGCCCAGACCGACGGCTTCTTCCGCGTGCCCAAAGTCATCGGTCAGGAGAGCGGCGCATGACCGCCGCACACGACAACACCGAGCGCTCCGCCGCGGAGATCGCCGCCGACGTCCGCGCCGGACGCCGCAGCGCGGGCGAAGAATCCGCGGCTGCGCTGGACCGCATCGCCCGCCTCGATCCCCATCTCCGCGCCTTCATCAGCGTCGAAGCCGACGCCGCGCGCGCGCAGGCTGCGCGCGTCGACGAACGCCTTGCCCGCGGCGAGCGCGACCTCCCCCTCGCCGGCGTCCCCGTCGCCCTCAAGGACAACATCTGCACAACCTTTTCGCGCACGACCTGCGCCTCGCGCATCCTCGCCGACTACCGCTCCCCCTTCGACGCCCACGTCGTCGAGCGCCTCCGCGACGCCGGCGCCGTCCTCGTCGGCAAGACCAACCTCGACGAGTTCGCCATGGGCTCCAGCACCGAGAACAGCAGCCTCTTCCCCACGCGAAACCCCTGGAACTCCGACTACGTTCCCGGGGGATCGTCCGGCGGTTCGGTCGTCGCCGTCGCCGCCGGCATGGTCCCCCTCGCCCTCGGCTCCGACACCGGCGGCTCCGTCCGCCAGCCCGCCGCCCTCTGCGGTGCCGTTGGCCTCAAACCGACCTACGGCCGGGTCTCCCGCTACGGCCTCGTCGCCTACGGCAGCAGCCTCGACCAGATCGGCCCCATCGCCCGCTCCGCCGCCGACGCCGCCCTCCTCCTCGGCGTCATCGCCGGCCGCGACGACCGCGACTCCACCTGCGTCGACCGCCCCATCCCCGACTACCCCGCGCAGCTCGACGCCTCGCTCGGCGCGCTGACCATCGGTATCCCCGAGGAATACTTCGGCGACGGTCTCGACCCCGATGTCCGCCGCTGCGTCGAAGCCGCCATCGCCGTGCTGCACGCCCACGGCGCCACCACGCGCACTGTCCACCTGCCGCACCTCAAATACAACATCGCCTGCTACTACCTCGTCGCCACGGCCGAGGCCTCCAGCAACCTGGCCCGCTTCGACGGCATCCGCTACGGCCACCGCTCGCCCAGCGCCGCCGACATTCACGAAGTCTACTCCCGCTCGCGCGAAGAGGGCTTCGGCCCCGAGGTCAAGCGCCGCATCATGCTCGGCACCTACGCCCTCTCCAGCGGCTACCACGACCGCTACTACCTCCGCGCCCTCAAGGTCCGCACGCTCATCCGCCGCGACTTCGAGCGCGCCTTCGCCGACGTCGATCTCATCGCCGGCCCCACCTCCCCCACCGCCGGCTTCCGCCTCGGCGAACGCTGCGATGACCCGCTCGCCATGTACCTCGCCGACATCTACACCGTCTCCGCCAATCTCGCCGGCATCCCCGCCGTCAGCATCCCCTGCGGCTTCGGCGACGCCGGCCTCCCCGTCGGCCTGCAACTGATGGCCCCGCATTTCGCCGAGGACCGGCTGCTGCGCGTCGCCCACGAGTACCAGCGCCACACCGATTGGCACACCCGCCGCCCGCCGCTCCGCGTCGAATCGTGAATCCGGCTCGTCCGGCGCGCACCGTCTGCGCGTTTCACGCGCTCCACCCCTTCGCCTATCATCCCCCATTGTCTGCCGCGCCGTCGTCCGGGGACCCGCATGCAGCTCGAAGCCATCTCCGCCGTCCACCGCTCCGACCAGGCCTGGTACGAAGCCATCGCCGAGCGCGAAACCCTCGACTTCGCCCTCGCCTTCCACGCCGAGCGCTTCGGCGACACCCCCGAGGCCAACCAGCTTCGCGAAGTTTCCCTCGCCGAAATCCCCATCGAGCGCGCGTGGGAATCGTGCGAGCGCTTCTACGACTCCCTCGGCCTCCGCTGCCGCCGCTGGTCACCGATGATGGGCCAGGAACCCGCCCCCCTCGAACCCTTCCTCGCCGCCCGCAACTTCCACCGTGACGAACGCCAGGTCATGCTCCTCACCGCCTGGACCGACGTCCCCGCCCCCGACGACGTCCGCGTCGTCCCCGCCCGCGCTGTCCGCGCCGCCTACGGCGGCCTCTGCGGCGACCTCGCCGACATGGCCCTCGAACACCTCGACGATCCGCAACTCGACATGTTCGCCGCGCTCGTCGATAACCGGCCCGCCGGCTCCCTCGGCCTCTACCAGGTCGGCGACATCGGCCGCATCCGCGACCTCCGCGTCGCGTCCGCCCATCGCGGCCGCGGCGTCGAAGCCGCCCTGATGAAACACGTCCTCGCGCTCACGCGCCGACTCCTCCTCCGCGCCGTCTGCGCAGAATGCGCCGCCGACGACGCCGACGCCCGCGCCCTCTACGACCGCTGCGGCTTTTCCCCCGCCGGCTCCATCGTTCGCTTCGAACGCCCCGCCACCTGACCCCCCGGAATCTCCCCATGCGTTACCGCGCCCGCTTCGCTGCTCCCGTCTGCCGACCGCCGCTCGAAAACGCCGTCATCGACGTGCACGACGGCCGCATCGTCGCCATCGAATCTGCCCCATCGGCCTCGCCCGCCTCGCGCGAAAACACCATCGACTTCGGCGACGCCATCATCTTGCCCGGCCTCATAAACGCCCACACCCACCTTGAGCTGACCGCGCTCCACGGCCGCGTCCCCTACACCGGCCGCTTCACCGACTGGGCGGCTGACCTCGTCGCCCTCCGCCCCGACCGCGCCGGCGACACCGCTGCGCGCGACTCCCTCCGCGACGGCATCGCCCAGTCCCTCCTCGCCGGCACCACGACCGTCGGCGACATCGGCTACGACCGCCGTCAGATCGCCGAACTCCGCCGC
>CAZNDQ010000516.1:0-3370 GCA_964571825.1 uncultured Planctomycetales bacterium
CGGGGATCGTCAAGAACGCCTTCACCGGCGAGCGGGCCAAGTGCCCGGCCGTCGCCCGCGACTACAAACAACGCGGCGTCGGTTGGGTCGTCGTCGGTGACCAGAACTACGGCGAGGGCTCCAGCCGCGAACATGCCGCCATGACGCCGCGCTTTCTCGGCTGCCGCGCCGTCATTGTGCGCAGCTTCGCCCGCATCCACGAAACGAATCTCAAGAAACAGGGCGTGCTGCCGTTGATTTTTTCCAATCCGGCTGACTATGACCGCTTCCGTGAAGACGATCGACTGGACATTATCGGGGTCACGGCGCTCGCGCCGCGCAAACCGCTCACAGTGGTGTTGCACCACCGGGACGGCTCGACCGACACCATCGAGGTGACGCACTCCCTGACCGAAAAGCAGATCGAATGGTTCAAGGCCGGCTCGGCCCTGAACGCGATCGCAGCCGCGCAACAAAAGTAGCATGGACGGGCGCGTCGATCCCGTGCGGCATGGTGCCCCGCACCTCGCAATTCGTGCGCGATTCTTAGCGCCTTTCATTTCCAATGCGGCCGCTCAATCCCTTATAATTGCCGTTTTCGGCTGCCGTTCCGGCAGCGCCCGCTTGAACGGGGAAGGAGTTCCGCATGCCGTTCGCGTCCGTTTGCACCCGCGCGCTGCGCTCGCGCCGAGTCCGCGTTGCGCCCGTCTGGTTCGTCGTGGTCGCCGCCATTACCGCATCGCCGGCTCACGCGCTGACGATCGTTACCTACAACCTGCTCAACTACAACTCCGACGCCACGCGCCATCCGCACTACAAGACGATCCTCAACATGATCGAGCCGGACGTTTTGCTCGTGCAGGAGATTCTCTCGCAGACGGCCGTCAACAACTTCCTCAACCTCGTGCTCAACGCCGCCGACGGACCGGGCGGCTACGCGGCCGCCCCCTTCGTCAACGGCCCCGACACCGACGGCGCGATGTTCTATCGCACGGCCATCCTCGCCTACGACTCCAACGACCCGACCAGTTTCGCCGTGATTCCCACCACCCTGCGCAACATCTATCGCTGGAAACTGCGCCCGAATGGTTACTCGTCTCCGCAGGCGGAAATCTATCTCTACACGATGCACCTCAAGGCCAGCAGCGGTTCCGACAACGAGCAGCGACGCCTCGAAGAGGTGACGATCCTCCGCGAAAACGCGGCCGCGCTCCCGCCGGGATCGAACTTCGTCTACACCGGCGACTTTAACATCTACTTCAGCGGCGAACCGGCCTACCTCAAGATGACCGGCATCGAGGAGAACAACAACGGCCGCGCATTCGATCCCATCGCGACGCCCGGCAATTGGCACGACGGCGCTCAGTTCGCCCTCATCCACACCCAGTCGCCGCGCACCACTTCCTTCGGCGGCGGCGCCACCGGCGGCATGGATGACCGCTTCGATCAGATTCTGGTCTCCGCTGCGCTCAATGACGATCAGGGATTCAGCTACGTCCCCGGCACCTACTACGCCTTCGGCAACGACGGCCTGCACTTCAACAACTCCATCGTCGCCACGCCGGTAATCCCCGAGGGCTCGACCGTCGCCAACGCCATCCACCAGGCCTCAGACCATCTGCCCGTCGTCGCCGGGTTCCAGGTCCCGGCCGTGCTCGAGGCCGATGCGACGATCGACTTCGGCACGGTCATCGTCGGCGCCGACGCCGTCGCCCCGCTCAGCATCCGCAACGCGGCCGACCTGCTCACCTTCACCTATGCCGACACGATGGACTATACACTCGTCGCACCGGTCGGCTTCACGGTCGACGGCGGACCGTTCGCCGCGGGTGCCGGTCAGGGCGCCAACCTCCACGACGTCACCATGCTCACCGGCACGGCCGGTCCGAAATCAGGCGACCTTGCCATCGACTCCGACGCACCCGATGCCGCCCTCGCCGTCGTGGCGCTTAGCGGGGCGGTGCTCGATCACGCACGGCCCTCGACGACCGCCGCCGATGAGCTGCCCGATGCCACCCTCGACTTCGGCACACAGCCGCCCGGTGCCTTCCCGGTTCTTCAGGCGCTCGTCGCCAACTACAACCACAACGAGTTCCAGGCACAGCTCGAAGTGTACGACGCGGAGATCACCGGCCCCGACGCGGCGCGCTTCTCGATCGTCGGCGGTTTTTCGCCGAGCCTTGTCGGTGACTCGCCCGTTGCGTTCGACGTGGCGCTCGACGACAGCGGCCTGGGCGCCGGCGTCGCACTCTCGGCGACGCTCACGCTGCGCACGCGCGACCAGCAGGACCTGCCGGGCGCGGCCGCGCTGGGCGATCTGACCTACACACTCCTGGCGCAAACCGGCGGCGCGGGCGTCCCCGGCGACCTCGACGGCGACGGCGACGTCGACCTGCTCGACTTCGCCAGCTTCACCATCTGCGTCGGCGGCCCCGATGTCACCACGCCGCCGCCCGGCTGCAACACACAGACCTTCGCCGACGCCGACCTCGACGGCGACGGTGACGTCGATCTCGTCGACTTCTCCACCTTCAGTGCGCACTTCGGCGCATGATGCGGCCACTCCGGTCGGAGCCCGGTTTCCGCGTCCGTCGATCAGGAGGGGGAACGTCCCCGGCAGGATTCGAACCTGCAACCTTTGGCTCCGGAGGCCAACGCGCTATCCAATTGTGCCACGGGGACGAAGTGGTCTCACATGACCGGTGGCAACAACTGCTGTCACCTCCAAACGTCGCAACCGATCATTAGGGCATCATAGTCGCTGCAACCCCCGCACACAAGCGCGCTGCGCCACGCGCCAGCCGACGCCGTCTGGCCGCTGTTCGCAGCGATTGCCCGCTCTATACTGATCGCGCGATGCCTGTCCGCCTGGATTTCATCATCGGCTGCACCGGCTGCGGCAAGGCGGCCGTCGGCCACGCCCTCGCCCGCGCTCTCGGCGCCGAGATCATCAGCGTCGATGCGATGAAGGTCTATCGCCGTATGGACATCGGCACCGCCAAGCCCAACGCCGACCGCCGCGCCGAAGTTCCCTATCACCTCCTCGACGTCGTCGAGCCGAGCGAGCCGTTCAGCGTCGGGCGCTACCGCGATCTGGCCGAAGCCGCCATCGCCGAGATCGCCACCCGCGGCCGGCGCATCCTCCTCGTCGGTGGCACCTCCCTCTACCTCAAAGCGCTCAGCGAGGGGCTGTTCGACGGGCCCGCCGGTAACCCGGAAATCCGCGCGCGGATCCGTGCCCGGGCCGCCGCCGTCGGCTCACCCGCCATCCACGCCGAACTCGCGCGGATCGACCCCGAGACCGCCGCCCGCATCCACCCCAACGACCTGCGCCGCATCGAACGCGCCCTCGAAGTCCACGAAATCACCGGCACTCCCATCAGCCGCCTCC
>CAZNDQ010000517.1:0-3366 GCA_964571825.1 uncultured Planctomycetales bacterium
TCACCGGCGTCGTCCAATCCACCACGGGGGGCTTCAAGTTCCCGGACGGTTCGGTGCAGGCTGCTGCTTCGGTACCGAATACCCTCGACCAGGCCTACGACCAGGGCGGCTCGGGAGCGGGACGCACAATTACCGCCGATGCTGGCGCCGTTCACGTCGCAGGAGCAGACGGACTCTGGGTGGATGGGGACGTTCGTTGCGAACAGGACATGTCAGTGGACGGCCATTTGGACGTGGGCTCTACCACGGGCGGGGGTTTCTCCGTGCGTGATTACTTCTCGACAGCCACGGCTGAGCCGCTTGTCAGTTTGTACGCATGGTCTACCGGGGTGGGGCAACCGGGGTTTGGCGGGGAAATCGAATGGTGGCTGGAGGAGTCCTCCGGCTTTGCACAGCAGGCAGCCTCGATCGGCGTAGAGTGGCGTGACGCGACGAATTTCGCGGAAGAGGCGGATATGGTCTTTAGGCTCTTCGACTTCCCCACCAATCGGGAGGTCATGAGGATCAAAGGGAGCGGCAGCGTGGGCATTGGGACCGCGCCGTCGGACAACGCGAGACTCTGGGTCAGCGGGAGTGGCTTCATGAACGGGCTTCGCGGTGCCGCTGATGAAGGGATCGGCGTGATTGGGGAGAGCACCTCAACCGACCTCGGCATCGGCGTCTTTGGACTTGTAGCGTCGGCGGCAGGGGCGGGGGTCTTCGGGGACAACTCCGCAGGGGGATTGGCCGGGTTATTCTCAGGAGATGTCGATGTGCAGGGGACTCTGACCAAGGATGGCGGTTCGTTCAAGATCGACCACCCGCTGGACCCGGAGAACTATTACCTGTCGCATTCGTTCGTCGAGTCGCCGGACATGATGAACGTGTACAACGGAAACGTGATCACGGGCGAGGATGGCTACGCGACCATCGAGCTGCCCGACTATTTCGAAGCCCTGAATCAGGACTTCCGCTACCAGCTCACGGTGATCGACGAGGCGAACAGCGACGATTTCGTGCTGGCCAAAGTTGTCCGCGGGATCGCGGACAACCGGTTCTCTATCCGCACCAGCGCCCCGCTCGTTTTGGTTTCCTGGCAGGTCACGGGCATCCGGCACGACCCCTGGGCGGAGGCCAACCGCATCCCCATTGAGGAACCCAAGCCCGAAGAGTTGAAGGGCAGGTACCGGCACCCCGAACTCTACGGCCGCCCCCGCGCGCAAAGTGAGATCGCACTCCTGCAGGGGGCGATCGGAATCGAGAGTGCGCCAACCCAGTCGGACGCAACCGAGGCCGCGGAGTCAACAGCGAACCGGCGCCAACAGACAATGCGGATGCGAGGGTTGAGTCAAGAGCATGAGGGCATGCATCGACCGGTGACAATGACGAGGAAGACAGGTGACCGATTTGGTCCACACTTGATGGAACAATGAATCATGACAAACCTGAAAGCAGGCTGGGCGACGGCTTTGGTGGTCGGTTTCATCTGGGCGGCTCCAGCGATGGCCCTGGGATTACACATTCGATGGTTCAGCATCGACTGCGGCGGCGGCACCGTTAACGGCGGTGGCTACACCGTCACCGGCTCCACCGGCCAGCCCGAAGGCCCCGCCGCCATGTCCGGCGGCGGCTACTCCGTCAGCGGCGGCTTCTGGATCCCGACCACCGCCTCGCCCCCCGCCTGCGGCTGCGGCGATCTGAACGACAACAACGTCGTCGATCTCGGCGACTTCGCCACTTTCGCCGGCTGCTTCGGCCTCACCGCGCCCGACAGCAACTGCACCGCCGACGTCTTCGCCTGCGCCGACCTCAACGGCTCCGGCGCCATCGACCTCAACGACTTCTCCATCTTCAGCGGCGCCTTCGGCCTGCCCCCCGCCGGCTCACCGCCTGATTGTCAGTAGGGCGAGCGCTGCGACACGACGCCCGGCGTGCGGGGACCCGCGCACACCGCGCGCGGACCGCCTCGCAGCGCGCTGCGCCGCCTTCTGTGACGGCCACCGCGGATGAACTGAAGACCTGGCCAGGCGTACCGTCGCCGGCCGATGTGGAATCCCCGCAATCCACCCCGCGCCCCACGACGCGCTAAATAATTCTGTCTATCGGAGCATTCTTGAACGTGTTCGAGGACTGCCGGCCCAAACAAACGCGTAATCACTCTTGCTATGGCTCGCTCGAAGCAGAAACTCACGAAGCCATCGCCACCCCACGCCGAACTGCCTCTTTCCGCCGTTTTTTAATCGCCCGGAGCGCCTCCGCCCCCGGCCGCATGGCTCCGCGCTCCCAACGGGAAACCGTCATCTTGTCTACGCCGATCCGCTCGCCGAACTCCGCCTGCGTCAAGCCCAGCCCCTTGCGCAGACTCACGAGGTACCCCGGGCTTGGCGCCCGATCCAGCACAGACAGGAACACCGCGCGGACCCGGTCGAGAAACGCCACCCCTTCCGGCAGCAGCGCCGCCGACCCGTCCCGATCAGCCGTCACCCACCGCCCCGGAACCTCCACCGCCACCGTCCGTCCGCCAGCCGCATGGTGTACGGCAGGTCCGGACCTGTCTGCCTGCCCGACTTCCCGCCGCGACGCCGCGATTTTCGCTTCCTCGCCATCTATGTGCATCAGCCTATCACGAAAGCGCCGCCCCGCGCAATCCCTGCGCCCGCCCGCGCAATCGCTGCATCCGCCGCGCAACCCGTGCACGCACCCCCAGTGCCAGCGCGCGCGCCATACCGTCCGAGCGCCGCCCGGCGCGCCGATTGCATCTCCCATCGTTCGATCAGCCAACCTCATCGCCGCAGACGAGGACGCACAGGACGATGCCTCTGCGCAATTTATTCACCAGCCGCATGTTCGCCGCCGCACTCACCTTCGCCGCCCTCCTCGCCCTCACCCCGCGCGCCTCCGCCTGGACCGTCGCCGTCGTCACCAAGACCGGCACCCCCCTCATCGACCTGTCCTCTACCGGCCTCTTCGCCCCGGGCGACATCTTCATCCTCACCCCCCAGGGCGCCACCCCCACCCTCCTCGACGCCCAATCGCGCCCCCTCTTCGACGCCGTCCTCGTCTACTCCAACTCCGCCTTCAACAATCCTACAACACTCGGCAACGCCCTTGCCGACTTCGTCGACGCCGGCGGCGGCGTCCTCATCGCCGCCTTCAGCTTCACCAGCCTCGACTCCAACATGCGCCTCGCCGGCCGCCTCATCACCGACCCCGGCTACTCCCCCTTCCTCCCCGCGGCCGCGCCCTCGCCCGCCCCCGGCGGCACCGACTGGCCCCCGCTCCTCCCCTGCCACCCCATCTTCGCCGCGCTCGACGCCGCACCGACCTACACCCACATCGCCACCTTCGGCGACCCTGTCCTCGCCGCCGACGCCATCCCCCTCGCCC
>CAZNDQ010000518.1:0-3351 GCA_964571825.1 uncultured Planctomycetales bacterium
GGCGGATCGCGTATGCGACCGCGCAGTACCTCACGGGCATTATTCACGGCAGTGCGCGCGGTCGGCCGGGCTCGAGCACGATCGCCGTCGGGCGCGACATGCGCACCAGCGGGCCGGCGCTGGCGGGGGCATTCGTGGACGGCGCGCGGCGCGCCGGCTGCGAGGTGATCGACGTGGGCATGATTGACACACCGCAGATCTACTTCGCCGTGAACCACCTGGGGGTCTGCGGCGGGGTGCAGACAACGGCGAGCCACAACCCCGCACATTACAACGGGTTCAAGATCTGCGGGCAGAAGGGCAAGCCGATCGGCGAGGACACAGGACTGCGCGACATCGGGCGTATCGCCTCTCGCATTTCGCGCAATGACACGGCGGCCGCGGCGCCGCTGCGGCGCGAGGACCTGACTGAGCCGTACAAGGCGTTCGTTCGCGGGTTTCTCCGTACAGATCGCCAGTTCACCGTCGCCGTTGATGCTTCGAACGGCATGGCGGGCAAGCTGCTTCCGCTGCTGTTCGGCGACGCCGGCAACTTGAAGATCATCCCCATCAACTTTGAGCACGACGGAACGTTCGTACATGAGCCGAATCCGTTGGTCGATGCGAACCTGGAGCAGGTACGGGAGGCGGTACGGGAGCACGGCGCGGATTTCGGCGTCTGCTTTGACGGCGACGCGGACCGGCTGATCCTGGTCGACGAAAAGGCCGAGATCGTGCGCTGCGACCTGCTGACGGCGGCCCTGGCCGCCTATTTTCTCCGGCACCATCCCGGCAGCACCGTCGTCTACGATCTCCGTTCAAGCAGGGTGGTCAAGGACGAGATCGAGAAGAACGGGGGCACGGCGCGGCGCGAGCGGGTCGGGCATGCATTCATGAAGAAGGCGCTGGCGGACACGAAGGCCGTGTTCGGCGGCGAACTGTCCGGACACTTCTACTTTGCCGATAACTGGTACTGCGACTCGGGGATGCTGGCGCTCGCCCATACGCTGAACATGCTGGCTGAGGCGGAAAAGCCGCTCTCAAAGATCATCAAACGACTCAAGCGCTATCGGTCGTCGGGGGAGATCAATTTCGAGAACGAGCGGAAGGACGAGACGATCCAGAAGCTGGCCCAGCTATACGAGGACGCGGACGTGGATTTTCTCGACGGGATCACCGTGCGGCACAAGGGCTGGTGGTTCAACGTTCGCAAGTCCAACACCGAGCCGCTGCTGCGGCTCAACCTCGAAGTCGACGACGGCCCGACGCTCGAGGAGCGAATCGACGAGGTGGCGCGGCATCTGGGCCGGCGGGTGGCCCATTGAGCCGGCCGGGTAACGCCGCGGACGATGCGGGGCAGACGATGATCACGACCAGGCTGGAGAATCTCGACTGCGGCATCGAAGTCGGTGCGCAGCTCATTCCCGATCGCCGCACGGTCAGCGTCGAGATTCGCTTTCATACGGGTTTTGTCGACGAACCGGCGGACAAGCTGGGGCTGGCACACGTGCTCGACGAGGTGATCACCAAGGGCACGGCGCGGCGCGGCCGGCGCGAGTTGTCCGATGCGTTTGACGAGATCGGCGTGTCGTATTCGTCGTGGGCGGGGCGGCAGAGCTTTGGGTTTTCCTTCACGGCGCTGCCCGAGTTCCTCGTGCCGGCGCTGGAGCTGCATGCCGAGTTTCTCACGACGCCGGCCCTGGAGCCGGATGCGTGCGAGATCGCGGTGGAACTGTCGCGGCAGGAGCTGAGTTCGCTGGAAGACGACCCGCGCGAACTGTGCGACAAATACCTGATGCGGCAGGCATACGGCCCGTTGCTCGGTCGGCACGCACTGGGCGAACGGAAGACGATCGACACGATCAGCCGCGAGGACGTGCATGAGTTCTGGTCGCGCCACTTCGGCGCCGGGCGGATGACGGTCGCGGCGGCCGGGCCGATTGACTTCGCGCTGCTCTGCGAGACGCTCGCCCGGCTGTTCGGCGGCTTTGGCGGGGCTGAGCGCGCCGGCCGGTCGGTGTTGCCGATCGAATTTCGTCCGGCGCGAGCGCATTACGACCGCGATCTCGAACAGACGCAGGTGGCGCTCTGTTGGCCGGGTGTGCCGGCCACGCATTCGGAATACTGGACGGAGCGCGTGCTGATCAACGTGCTGGGCGGGGGGATGAGCAGCCGCCTGTTCGCCGAGGTGCGCGAGAAACTCGGGCTGGTGTATTTCATCGACGCGTGGTCTGAGCATCCGCGCGGCGCGGGGATGATCCACGTCGCCGCCTCGACAACGCCGCAGCGGTGCGGCGAGACGTATCGCACGATCCTGCGCGAACTGGAGCGCCTGTCTGAGGACCTGACGGATGACGAGCGGGATCGGGCCGTCAACGGGCTCGTGGCGCGGACGGAAACACGCGGCGACCTGACGTCGTCGCGCTGCCGTGAGATCGCGGGCGACCTGTTTCACTACGGGCGTGCGATCCCGCTGGAGGAGAAGATCGCGGCGGTCCGCGCCGTTACTGTGGACGATATCAAGGGGTATCTGCGGCGACATCCGCGCGACAATCTCTGCGTGGTGACGCTCGGCCGCGAGCCGATCAGCGACTAGGATACACGGGGAGCGTTCATGGCCTGGCCATTCGTCGAACACCGCCTGTCCAACGGGCTGACGGTCTGGATCGAGCCGATCGCGGGCGTCAAATCCGTTGCCTGCGGATATCTGGTGCGCACGGGCTCGCGCGACGAGGTGCCCGAGCAGGCGGGGGTCTCACACTTCCTCGAGCACATGTTGTTCAAGGGCACGCCGCGGCGGAGCTGGGAGGACGTGACGGCCGACTTTGACCGCCTCGGCAGCATCTACAACGCCTTTACCTGGAAGGACAAGACCGCCTACTACGGCTGGGTTCCGGCCGAGCGCTTCGACGCACAACTCGAACTGCTGACGGATATGATGCAGGCAACTCTGCCGCAGGAGGAGTTCGATACCGAGAAAAAGGTCGTGCTGGAAGAGATTGCCATGGGGCACGACGAGCTGCAGCACCATCTGGCCGACCTCGCCTTCGAGAAGATTTATCCCGGCCATTCGCTGAGCTGGCCGGTGCTGGGTTATGAGCATTCGGTCGGACAGCTTTCGCGCGAAGAGATGGCGGCGTACCTGGCGCAGCGCTACACCGCGGACAATCTCGTGCTTATCGTTGCCGGCAGCGTCGAACCCGAATCCGTCATTCACCGCGCGGAGCAGTTGTGCGGCGGACTGCCGCGCAACGGGCGTATGATGGAACGGCGTCCCCCCGCATTCCGCACGGGCGTGAGCGTGCAGCGGATTGACCGCTTCAAACAGCAGGCGATCCTGTTGGCGTTTCCGGCGCCGTCGGCTGGTCTGGC
>CAZNDQ010000519.1:0-3348 GCA_964571825.1 uncultured Planctomycetales bacterium
GGCCGCGTATATGGCCTGCGTCACGCGCCGGCCGTTGCGCAGCTCGCCGCGAAAGCGCTCAAGGCGGCGGGCACGGGCGTACTGCTTGGGCGAGAGGCCGACATGCTCCTTGAACGTCCGCTGAAAATGTGACTGGCTCATCCCTGCCGCGCGGGCCAGTTCCGTCAGCGACGGCTCGTCCGCGGCCTGCTCGAGCCGGCGGCACGCGCGAGTGATTTTCTCCTCGCGCTTGTCCGCGCCCCCCGCCGCATTCGGTCGGCATCGCTTGCACGGCCGATAGCCTTCGCGCTCGGCATGCTCCGGCGACGTGAAGAACGCGACGTTCTCCCGCCGGGGCCGGCGCGAGGTGCACGAGGGGCGACAATAGACCCCCGTCGTCCGAACGGCGAAGACAAACTGCCCGTCGGCGCTTGCGTCGCGGCGGACGACAGCCGTCCAGCGCGACGCGTCGGTGCGTAAGCCGCTGTTCCTCACACGCTCAGACTGCATCGCTTGTGCTCCTCGGCTGGGCTGCCGTCAGGGGCAGCCGCACCCATCTTAGCAGCCGGCCGTCGACGCAGGCCAGACCGCAGAAAATCAACGCCATGCCGATCCCGTCCGCAACGCTGAGCCGCTCGTGCAGAAACGCGTAACCGAGCAACATGGCACTCACCGGTATGAGAAACGTAACCAGTAGCAGATTCGTCGCGCCCGCGCGGGCGAGGATGCGGAAGTAGATGACGTAGGCCAGTGCCGTGCAGAGCAGGCCGAGCGCCACCAGTGAGGCGAGCGTCTGCCCGCCCGGCCACGCGCTCAGACGCGCGCGGTCGGCGAGGAGCACGATCGGTACCATCATCAGCGTGGTCGACGTCACCTGTCCGGCGGCGGTGACCAGTGGCGGCACGCCGCGGAAGCGCCGCCCGTAGATGCCGGCGAAGGCGTACGACAGCGCTGCGCCCAGGCACGTGATCTGGCCCCACACCCCGCCACGCCATCCGTGCAGTGCGTCCGGACCGATGATGCAGACGACTCCCACCAGACCGAACATTACGCCCGCCAGCTTTCGGCTGCCGAGCTTCTCGTCGTCGGTGAGCAGATGCGCGACGACGATCGTGAACAGCGGCGTTGTCGCGTTGAGGATCGCCGCAAGGCTCGAGGCGATCTGCGTCTGACCCCAGAAGATCAGGCTGAACGGAACGAGATTGTTCAGCAGCCCCATTCCGGCAAAGGAAAGCCATAGCTCCCTTCCGCCCGCGGCGCGCTGCCCGCTGAGCCGGACGACCAGGTTTAGCACGATTGCCGCGAGCCCCACCCGACACAGCACGACCGTGAACGGCGGCAGTTCGCGTAATGCGACCTTGCTGAAGAAAAACGAGCCGCCCCACAGCACGCTCAGAACCAGCAACAGCACCCATTCCGCTCTGCCCATATGCAGTCGTGTTGTACTCATGAACAGAGCGTATGCGGGCGCCGATGATTGGGCGCTCCGGATCTTGCGGTGCAATTCAGATTCTCGCCGCGTGGACGGATCGGATTCGCGCCGCGAAGTCTACTTCAAGCGCTTCTCCAGCCGCTCGATGGCAAGGCGGTCGCAGTCCGCCGCCGACCGCGGCGCGAGCCGCTGAAAGTCTTCCCACTGGTCGTTCTGGAAATCGACCACGACCCAGTCGCCGGCCTTGTCGCACAGCACGAAGTGGACGGCGTGGACGGACTTGTCGCCCGGTCCAATGTAGTATTCGGCGAGCACGGCGTATTCCGTTTCGCACGGCTCGGCGCGGAGCGCATCGCGGAGGGCGCGTGCCAGGTCCCAGAGCCTCTTTTGTTCGTTCGAGGATGGCGCAAGCCGAATGCCAAGCGCGCGGTCAGAGGCCGATGCGCGGCAGCCGAGTGACTTGGCGATCCCCTCGGCCAGCCGCTCCGCGCTTTGCCCATCCGTCTGCTCCCCGATCAGCGTCGCATAGACTGTCACCCGCGCACCGATCAGGTTCGCCGTCAGTTCCGCCGCTCGTTTTTCCATCGCGGCGCGCTCAGCATCGCTCGGTGTGCCCGATTTTTCCGCCCAGAGCTGCGCAAACTTCCCTTTGCCCTTCTCCACCGCCTGCTCCTTCCAGTCCAACCGTGTAAACAGCCGCGTCGCCACCAGCACCGAGCACCCCATCGGGTCGGGGTCGCGGGCGGCGGTGCGCTTAAAGGCTTTGCTGGAGGGGGTTTGGAGATCGGAGAGGACGAGTTGGGCGGTGGGATCGAGGACGAGGAAGCGGACTTCGGTGGGACCGGTTTTCGGGTCGCCGAGAAACTCGGCATAGAGTGAGTAGGCACTTCCGGTTGGCTGTCGGGCGACGAAGGCGGAAAAGCCCGATTGGACGGCGTTCCAGTCGGCATCGGGAGGCGGGACGAACTCCGCGGCGGCGATGTCGAGGTTGTCCATGCCCTGCTTTTCGAGGATCAGGGCGATGACCTCGGCGACGGTGCGGTCGGGGCGATTGAGGACACGGGCGGGGTAGATGACGAACGGGGCGCCGGGGCCGGCGTCCCGAAGTGCCTGCCACGCAGCGAGTTGCGCGGGGTCGGTCGGGGGCTGGGCATGGGAGGTGCAGGCGGAGGTCCCGCCGACGATGGCGGCGGCCAGGGCGGTCAGGATGAGGGCTCGGGGGTTCATGGCGTCTCCTTTCAAGCTGGTAGTTAGTGTACACTTACAGTATTGACAAAAAAAAAGAGCGGTCGCGGGCGCGGCCGCGCGGGTGCTTCATGCGGCGTCTCCTTCGAGGAGTTCCCGGCCGACGTCGGCGATCAGTTGGTGGCGCTCGGCGTCGGTGAGGAGGCTGAGTTCGCGGCCGATGTTGGCGACGGTGCCGAGGCCGATGACAGCCCAGGCGGCGAGGTCGGCGGCGGTGCGGCGCGGGCGGGTTTCGCCGCGGCGGTGGGCGACGATCTGGGCGAGGAGGAAGCGGTGGAAGCGCGTGAACATGCGGCGGAGGGCGTCGCGGATTTCGGGGTCGTCGGCCTCGGCGAGGCCGGTGAAGATGATGCGGTAATGGCCGAATTCCCCATGGTGGGCGGACTCGAACTCGAGCAGGCGGCGGGCGGGGCTGGCGTCGGCGGCGTCGCGCTGGAGGAGGCGGAGCCAGGTCCGCTCGGAGAAGTCGTAGACGAAGTCGATGGCGGCGAGGAACATCGCCTTTTTGTCGGGCCAGAGGCGGTAGAGGATGTTTTCCTGGACGCGGCAGCGGCGGGCGAGTTCGGCGGTGGTGGTGCGGCGATAGCCGAGTTCGGTGAAGGCGGCGGCGATGACGGGGAGCAGCGCGTCTCGTTTGCGGGGTCGCTGGTTGGTGCGGGTCATGCCGGGTCCTCGGAGCGGGGCGCGCCGAA
>CAZNDQ010000520.1:0-3331 GCA_964571825.1 uncultured Planctomycetales bacterium
CTGCTGGCGCTGCTCTGCGTGCCGGTCTACATCTGGTTTCGCGCGCGCGGCCGGGCACGCACACCCGTCGCCTTCTCTGACATCGGCACCGTCCGCGGCGTGCCACCGTCCTTCTGGGCACGTGTGCGCTGGATCATTCCCGCGATGCGCTGCCTGGCGCTCGTCGCGCTGTGCGTGGCGATGGCCCGTCCGCAGAAGGGCGATGAACAGACGCGCATCCTCACCGAGGGCATCGCCATCCAGATGGTGGTCGATACCTCCTCGTCGATGTCGGCGCTCGACTTCGAGTTCGACGGGCGCGAGGCTGACCGCCTCGAGGCCGTCAAGCGCGTCTTCCGCGACTTCGTGCTCGGCACCGACCAGCTCCCCGGCCGGCCCGACGACTTTGTCGGCCTGGTCACCTTCGCCCGCTACCCCGACTGCGTCTGCCCGCTGACGCTCGACCATGACAACCTCGCCAAAATCCTCGACAAAGTGAGCATCGTCGTGCCCGGCAGCGACGAAGACGGCACGGCGCTGGGCGACGGCATGGCGCTGGGGCTCGAACGGCTCCGCGCGCTGGGCGATCGCCCGGCCGGCGCCGGACCCGAAATCAAGAGCAAGGTGATGGTGCTGCTCACCGACGGCAAGCAGACCGTCCCCGACGCCGAGAACCCGCTCGAGGTCGCCGATGTCGCCAAAACGCTCGGCATCAAGGTGTACACGATCGGCGCCGGCAAGCCCGGCGTCAGCCGCTTTCCGCTGCGCGACAAGGAGGGGCGGATCGTCCGCTACCATCGCCAGGCGTCCGACCTCGATGAGGAGACGCTCAAGGCCGTCGCCGAAAAGACCGGCGGCCGGTATTTCCGCGCCACCGACGCCGAGTCGCTGGCCCGGATCTACGCCGAGATTGACCGCCTGGAGAAAACGAAAACGGAAGAGCGCCGCTATATGCAATACAAGGAGTTATATCCGCCGCTGCTGTGGCTGGCGCTGGCCCTCGTCGGCGGCGAAGTGCTGCTGGTGAACACGCGGTTCCGCGCGATTCCCTGAGGCGCGCGGCCGGCGCCGTGCACGGATGACTGACATGCAGGAGTTCGACAACCTCGACGCCTTGCACGCCCTCTGGGCCGTGCCCGCGCTGTGGGCCGTCTACTACTACGGCTTCGTGCGGCGCACCCGCGCCCTGCGCCGCTTCGCCGACGCCGACCTCATGCGCCGGCTCGCCCCCGGCGTCAGTCGCCTGCGGCAGTGGACGCGCGCCGCGCTCGTCCTCGCGGCCGTGTTGCTGATGACCTTCGCCCTCGTCGGGCCGCGCTGGGGCGAATACTACGAACAGATGCAGCGCAAAGGCATCGACATCATCGTCTGTCTCGATGTGTCGCGGTCAATGCTGGCCGAGGACGTCGTGCCCGACCGCCTCGGCCGCGCCAAGCAGGACGTCATCGACCTGCTCCGGGCGCTGCCCGGCGACCGCATCGGCCTGGTCAGCTTCGCCGGCACGGCCACGCTGTCCTGCCCGCTGACAACCGACTACGGATTCTTCCGGCTCGCGCTGGAGGAGGTCGGGCCGCAGACGATCGCCCGCGGCGGCTCGGTCATCGGCGACGCCGTGCGCAAAGCCGTCGAGTGCTTCGACGACCGCATCCAGAAGTACAAGGCGATCATCCTCATCACCGACGGCGACGACCATGAATCGAACCCGCTGGAGGCCGCGCGCGACGCCTTTCACAACCACGGCATCCGCCTTTACACGATCGGCATCGGCGACCCGCTCGAAGGCCAGCGCATCCCCGTCAGCCGCGGCAACCAGCAGGTCTATCTACAGTATGAGGGACAGGAGGTGTGGTCGAAGCTGAACGAGACGCTGCTGGCGGCGATGGCGCGCGAGGCCGGCGGAGCGTATGTCCCGGCCGGCACCGCCAGCATCGAACTCGACCGCATCTACGAATCGTACATCGCGCAGCAGGAGAAGCGCGAGTTCGGCGAGGAGCGCGTCAAACGCTACCGACACCAGTTCCAGTGGTTCGTCGCCGCGGCGCTGCTCTGCCTGCTGGCCGAGTCGTTCGTCTCCGAGCGGCGCGCACTGAAAAAGGTCAGGCCCGATGACGAGGTTGCAGCTTATGCACAGAGCATTACCGCGATTCGCTGAGCGGCGGACCGCGTGCGCAGCGGTGGTCGCCTCACTGGTCCTGGCACTGGTTGGCGCGCAGGCGGTCCGCGCGCAGGACGCGCCCGAGGAGCCCGCGCCGCCGACGGCGGCCGACCTCGTCCGCGAGGGCAACTCGTACTTTCGCAGCGGCGAGTACCGCGAGGCGCTCAAGCGCTACGAGATGGCCCGCCAGATGCTCCCAGACCGCGCCGAGATCGCCTTCAACCGAGGCCTGACGCGGATGCAGCTCGACCAGTACGCCGAGGCGGCGGCCGCGCTCAACCAGGCACTGCTCAGCCCCGACAAGAACGTCGAGGCCCGCGCCAAGTTCCTCCTCGGCAACGCCCACCATCGCATGGCCCTGGCCGCGCAGGAAGACCCAAAAACGGCGATCAACGACCTCGAACAGGCGACGCAGTATTACGCCGACTCGCTGGCGCTTGATCCCGCCAACGACGACGCTCGCGCCAACATCGAACTGGCGCAGCGTCTGATCCGCCAGCTCAAGGAGATGCAGCAGCAACAGCAGCAGCAAAGCGGCGACGGCGAACAGCAGGAGCAGCAGGATCAGGAGCAGCAGGATCAGCAACAACAGCAGCAACAGGAACAGTCCGACCCGCAGCAGCAGGAGAAGGGCGAAAAGCCCGAAGAGCAGCAGCAGGAACAACAACAGCAGGGCGAGCAGTCGCAGGAACAGCAGGACGAGCAACAGCAGTCGCCGCAGCAGCAAAGCGAGCAGCAGCAGGACCAGCAGCAACAGCAGCAGCAGGGCGAACAGTCGGACGAGCAGCAACAGGAGCAGCAGCAGCAACAGCAGGAGGGTCAGCCGCAGGACGCCGAGCAGCAGGAACAGCAGGGCGCCGAGGGCCAGGGCCAGGCGCAGGCGGAAGCGGCCGAAACCCAGGAACAACAGATCTCACAGGAACAGGCGGAGCGTCTATTGCAGAAAGTGCGCGACAAGGAGCGCCAGCGGCGCCTGGAGCGCATGCGACAGGACACCCGCCGCGCCCCGGTGAAAAAGGACTGGTAACGCGTGAAGCGGCCGTGCATAACCATGCTGATCGCTCTGGCCGCCGCGCCCGCCGCGGCGCAGCAGCCGCGCATCACCATGACGGCCAAGGTCTCCCCCGACCGCATCTACCTCGGCGATGCCACGGTGCTGCAGGTTGAACTCAGCGGCGCCGCCGACGCCGCGCCGCC
>CAZNDQ010000521.1:0-3327 GCA_964571825.1 uncultured Planctomycetales bacterium
GCCTGCTTCAGCACCGCCAGGTGCTTCGACACCGTCGACTGGTCCGCGCCGACCACCACGCCGCCGCACCACCGCCGCCGCGCGGACCGATTGCCTATGCCGACCGCCCCGCCCCGCGCGAAGCGCGCGAGGCCGCGCACCGTCCCCCGGCGCACGCATATGATCCCGCCTCCGGCTCCAGCGGCCGAGTCGATTGGACGACTCCCTCGGGCGCGCTGCCCCTCGCGCCGCCCGGCCGACTCCATCGCCACCCCGTCGTTCGCGGCTTCTTCGCTTTCCTCGCGTGCGG
The DNA here is from genome assembly GCA_964571825.1 of uncultured Planctomycetales bacterium. Classification (GTDB taxonomy): domain Bacteria; phylum Planctomycetota; class Phycisphaerae; order UBA1845; genus CAZNDQ01. The sequence continues at coordinate 290 of CAZNDQ010000521.1, forward strand.
CGCGCTCATCGGCATCTTCGCCTGCCTCTTCCTCACCGTGATGCAGGAAAACGAAGACTGGAATCAGGTCAGCCCCCTGCTCGCCGGCGCCGGCGCCATCTTCGCCACGCTCGTGTTTTCGCTCAGCAAGGTCGGCCGCTGGCGCCGACCCGGAATCTGGATGGGTGTGCTCCGCCCGTTCCTGCTCTTCGCCCTCAGCGGCGGCCTGCTCGCCACCCTTGCCATGTTCCCTCTCGCCTTCCACCGGCAGGATCAGGGATTCCAGTTCGGCCTCTCCGTCGGCGTCGTCGCCCAGCTCGTCTTCCTCGTTCTCTTCCTCGTTCTCCGCCAGCGCACGCCGCAGACATACGCCTTCGCCGCGCCCGCGCCGCAGGAGTCACCCGTTGATCGCCCCGAATCGCCCGTCGCGGCGGAGAAGGTGAGCTGATGCCATGATTGCCGCCACCGCTCTCACTCCCGGCGTCCCCCTCTCCTCCGGCAGCCAGTTCTCCGGCCCCGGCGTCATTGTGGCGATCGCCCTGGCCGCCCTGGCGCTCGTCTTGTTCGTCAAGCTCCTCCGCAGCCGCGTCGGCCGCTGGACCCTCGGCATCGGCGCGCTGGTGCTCGTCCTGGCCTTCGCCGCGCTGCTCCTGCTCCCCAGCTTCCGCGCGCCGGACACCGCCAGCTGGTCCGCCGCCCAGTCGCCCCGCGCACCGCTGCCTCCACTGCCCCCGCGACCGTGGGTCAACGCCCGCGACCGCGTTCACGAAACCCTCAACGGCGCCCACGCCCGCGCCGAACGGGCGCAGGCCGAGGCACGCCGCGCGGGCGAGCACGCCAGGTGGGAATCCCGAACCAAGGTGGACGAAGAGACTGTTCTTCTCTCGCGCGAGCTGCACCGCGTCCGCGAACACGGCCGCGATACCTGGCGCGACGAAGCCGGAGTGGTCGTCGCCCAGATCGCCAGTGATTCCGCCGCCGTGCGCGAGGCCGCGCGGTCTCTCCCGAATGAGGTCTGGACCGAACTCCGCACCGAACTCGGCCGCGACCAAACCTCAAAGCTCGCCGCCGAGATCGCCGCCGAGCTGCGCGACGAGCTGCGCGACGCGCCACCCTGGGCGCGCAACACCGTCGAGCAGGCGCTCGCCCGACTCGGCCCCTTCGTCGATAGGCTTTACCAGCACGGCATCATCACCCTCCACCTCGACCCGCCGGACCCGGCCGCGCCCGACACCACCCACATGTCCGTCGTCCTCGCCCCGAACGGCGCCCAGCGCGCCTTTGAGGTCGCCTCGACCGAGTTCCGCCAGTGGAGCCGCCCGCGCCTCGGCCAGTGGGCCGGGTTTGCCGCCTCGCTGCTTGTCTTCGGCGTCCTGCTCTACCTCGCCTATCTCTTCCTCGACACCAGCACGCGCGGACAGTTCAATCGCGGCCTGCGCACCGTTGCGGCGCTCGCCTTCGTGGGAATCTGCTGCGCTTTGTGGTACTTTGTCATGTAGCGCGGATGGGCCGGCGGGTGACGACCCGACGGTTCCCCGGACAATGCCGCGGCTCCGTTCCCCGCCCGCCGCCGCGCGGATCGTCCTCATGGACCACGCCCAGATCGACGAGCTGCTCATCGAGGAGGTCGCGCGCGGCGAGCCCGCCGCCTGGCGCCGGCTCATCGAGCGCTACGAAGGCCGACTCCTCGCCTTCGCCCGCGCCCGCATCGCCTCCCACGCCGACGCCGAGGACCTCGTCCAGGAGACCTTCATCGGCTTCCTCCAGTCGCTCGCCAACTACGACCCCGCACGCTCCCTCGAAACCTATCTCTTCGCCATCCTGCGCAACAAGATCAGCGACCTGCTCAAGCGCCAGGGCAACCGCCCCCTCGCCACCACCGACGACGACGCCGTCCTCGACGGCGCCTGGCTCGCCGCCAACCCCGCCGCCGTGACGCCCAGCGCACATCTGGGCGCGCGCGAACAGCGCGACACCCGCGCCCGCCTCCTCGCCGACGCGCTGCGCCGACTCATCCACGACCTGCGCGATCAGGGCCGCTTCGAGGACCTGCAGGTGATCGAGCTGTCCTTCTACGTCGGCCGCCGCAATAAGGACATCGCCGCCCTGTTCGACCTCGACGAGAAGCACGTCGCCGGCGTCAAGTTCCGCGCCATCCGCCGCCTTCGCGAGGATTGCCTCGAGCAGGGCCTGCCCGCCCCGCCCGACGAGGACGCCTCCGACATCACCGACCTCACCGTCTGCGAGGTCTGGCGCGCCCGCCGCCTCACCTGCCTCAAGCGCAGCACCCTCGGCGCCCACCTGCTCGGCGTCCTCGACGAACCCTGGCTCAGCTACACCCAGTTCCACCTCGACGTCGTCGCCTGCCCGCTCTGCCTGGCCAACTACGAAGACCTCCGCACCCATCAGGATGAAGCACCCGACCCCGCCCTCCGCGAGCGCATCTTCACCTCCAGCGCCGGGTTCCTCTCCCGCGCCACCCGCCCGGGGTGATCAACTCTTCGCCAAACAATGGGTCTTGAAACGACAGGCTGACTTGAATGAGGTCTTTGTCCGCGCAGCCCGGATAACGTCCGTCTGCCTCACTCGTACGTCGCGTTCTCCACGCGCACCGTGCGGATCGTCACCGCCTTGAGCGGCCGGTCGCGCTCGTCCGTCTCCACCTGCACGATCTTTTGCAGCGTGTCGAACGACTCCTGCCCGATCAGCCGCGCGAACACCGTGTACTTCCCGTCGAACTCCTTCAGCCGCGTCGCGCAGATAAAGAACTGGCAGCTCGCGCTGTCCGGGTCGCTCGGCTTGCGCGCCATGCTCACCGTCCCCGCCGTGTGCGGCAACTCGCTGAACTCGGCCGGCAGCGTCTTGCCGTCCGCCCGCGTCCCCGTCCCGTCCCCCCGCGGACAGCCGCCCTGCACCATCATCCCCCGATACACCTGATGAAACGTCTTGCCCTCATAGAACCGGCTCTGCGCCAGTTCGATGAAGTTCGCTACGTGCAGCGGCGCTGTCTCGTACTCGAAGGCCAGTGTCATCGAGCCGTGGTTCGTCTCGATCACCGC
>CAZNDQ010000522.1:0-3304 GCA_964571825.1 uncultured Planctomycetales bacterium
GCCTACGACTACGGCAACAGATTCGAGACCGACATTTTCACCGCCGCCGATCGCCTGTATGCCCGCGATGCGCTCCGCGCGCTGATTCCCCGCTTTATCGCCGAGAAGAACCCCGACCTCACCGCCGAACTCGTCAGTTGTCTCACCTACCTCGGATTCTACGACGTCCCCGAGTACATCATGGGCGTCCACTACCTGCTCGACGTGCAGAACCCCAATGGTTCCTGGGGTGACTACGAATACGCCCGCCGGGCCTACGGCAACGATTTGGAGGTCCACGTCTACCTGCACACGACGGAGGTCGCCGTGCGGGCGCTGCTCGAGGCCTACGAAGGTAGCTGGCCCCCGGCGGGGCCCGACGGCCAGAAGGCGACCCCGCCACCGCCCCCTCCGCCTTCACCCCCGGCCGCCGCGTCCCAACCGACCGAGAAACCGGCAGATTGAAACCGCGATAACGGAACGCCCATGCACAACGAAATCGAGCGAGTTCTCATCAGTCGCCAGCGCATTGACGAACGCGTGCGCGAGATGGGCCGGGAACTGGTCGAGGTCTACCGCGACAGCGACGCCTTGACCATCGTCGCCGTGCTCAGCGGCGCCGTCATCTTCCTTGCCGACCTGATCCGCGAGATCCCGCTCAAGTCCCGCATTGCCCTGATTACCGTTTCGAGCTACGCCGGCGCCACCACTGAATCGCGCGGCGCCCGTATTACCCAGCAGCTTCAAGCCGATCTCGCCGGGAAGGATGTGCTCATCGTCGACGACATCCTCGACACCGGCAACACACTCCGCCTGGTCCAGGCTGAGATCCGACGCCGCGGGCCCGCAACGCTCCGCACCTGCGTCCTGCTCCGCAAGCCGGGCAAGGCCCCGCCAGACGTCGTCGCCGATTTCGCCGGGTTCGACATAGACGACGTCTTCGTTGTCGGCTACGGCCTCGACTACAACGATTTCTATCGCAATTACCCGCATATCGGCGTGCTGAGGAACGAAAGCTACAATTCGTCGGGTGCGGGATAGCCGCCCCGGCGCGCTGGTCAGAGAAATACCGGCTCGGAGTCATTCGATGAGCCTTACGCACGGCGAAATCTCCGACGGCCAGCCGCGGCCGGTCACGGCCCAGGCCGAGAATCCTTCGCTCGCCGGCGCAGCCGCACAGGAACTCGTCCCCGGTCGACTTCTCGACGGCGGCGAAGTCGTCATCCTCGCCATCAAACCCTCCCTCTGGTACATCCTCATCTGGTCGTTTCGCTGGATCATCGCCGCGGGACTTATCGTCTCGCTGCTCCTCTGGCAGGCACCGCGCTGGACGACCATCAGCACGATGCTCCTCGTTCAGACCGTCCTTGGCCTGCTTTGCCTGCGCCTCGCCTGGACCACTCTGCAGTGGGTCTCGCGCCTCTACGTCCTCACCAACCGCCGCGTTATGCGGATTCGCGGCATCTTCAACGTCGATATTTTCGAATGCGAACTCCACCGCATCCAGAATACGTACCTCCGCCTCACCTGGTACGAACGTCTGCTCCGCCTCGGCACCATTGATATCGCCACCGCGGGCACCGGCCTGATCGAGTCCACCTGGTACAACGTCTCGCGCCCCCTCGACGTGCACGAAGAGCTGCGTCGCGCTATCGCCCGCGCACGGCGCGGTGACGGTTCTCCCTGAACGGACGGAGTCGCCGTGGACGCCCTCGTTGTCCTCCTTCTCGAATCGTGGCTCAAGCTGCTCATCGCCGAACTGGTGATCGGTTTGGTCCTGCTGGCCGTCTGTCGCCGCCTCGCGCGCGTGCCCCGCTGGCTTCTTCCCGGCGCTCTGTTTGTGGGCGTCGGCCGCTTCGTGTTGCAGGCGCTCGTCGAAACGCCGGCCGAGCACATGCGCCGCGTCGTCCGCACGGTCGCCCGCGCCGTCGACTTCGGGCAGCTCGACGTCGTCAGCACGCACCTTTCTCCGCGCTTTGCCGCCTGGGGCTATGACCGCAACGGCGCGCTCGAATACGTCCGTGCCCAACTCGACCACTACCGCGTCGACGAGGTTCGCGTCTCCGCGTTCAGGATCGAGCGCGAGGGCGACCGCGCCGTCGTCGAGTTCCGCGGCCGCGCGCGCGTCTCCTCCGAACAGTCGCCCGTCTATCCCTATCTTGCACGCTGGCGCGTGGAGATGGTCCGCGAGGACAATGCCTGGCGCATCACGAGTGCCGACGAGGTTGCCGGTCCGGGAGGCGCCACACCTGCCCCCCGAGTGCGGCGAGCCCTGCGTGCCGAGTGAGATCGAATTGCAGCGGCGTCAGCGTCACGTATCCCTCGTTGTGTGCATGGATGTCGGTGTCCGCCTCCGCCTGATGCGTGTGGTACGTGCCGCGCAGCCAGTAGGCTTCCTGCCCCTCCGGCCCGGCCACGCGCTCGAAGCTGTCATCCCAGCACAGCATCGACTGCGGCACGACGCGCACGCCGCGCGGCCCGCCCCCCGACAAATCCGGCACATTGATGTTGATCAGTTGCCCCCCGTGCAGCCCGCTCTCTTTCAGTTGCCGGATCAGCGCCCAGGCGATCTGCGCCGCCCCCGCGTAGTCCATTTGTTCCGCGTGCGCCAGCGACACCGCCACTGAGGGAATCCCCAGCAACGCTCCCTCGGCCGCCGCCGCCACCGTCCCGGAATACAGCACGTTCATCCCCACGTTTGCCCCGTCGTTGATCCCCGACACGACGAGGTCGGGCGGGCCCGGCAGCAGTTGCCGGATTGCCAGCTTGACGCAGTCCGCCGGCCGGCCGTTCACCGACAGCCCCATCTCGCCACCCGGCAACTGCACCCGCGTCACAGCGAGCGGTGCCGTCAGCGTGATTCCGTGCGCCGACGCGGACTGCCCCGTCTCCGGTGCGACGACGAACACCTCCGACTCTCCGCCCATCACCTCGTGCATCGCCAGCAGCCCCGGCGCCGCGATCCCGTCATCGTTTGAGAGCAACACGCGCATTGCCGCATTCTACGACCCGCGCCTCGCAGCGCGAAGCGCGCTGCCGTGTGTGCCGCGTGGCGGTGCGCGATACAATCCAGCGCATGGAGACGCGCCATCTCACTCGCGAGGAAGTTCGCGCCTTCGACAGGCACGCGATCGAAGTGCTCGGCGTCCCCGGCATCGTCCTCATGGAAAACGCCGGGCGACAGGCTGCCGCGGTCGTCGCCGACGCCCTGCGTTCCACCGGCCGCGCCGCCGCCGCCATCCTTTGCGGCGCCGGCAATAACGGCGGCGACGGTTTCGTCGTCGCCCGCCACCTCCTTCGTGACCGCCTCGCCGCGCGCGTCTAT
>CAZNDQ010000523.1:0-3288 GCA_964571825.1 uncultured Planctomycetales bacterium
CAGACTTTCCCAGCGGCGGTGCCGTTTGTGAGCTGGCCTGCCCGGCTGAGCATTTCGGCGGCCGCACGGCGCGTGAATGTCAGCAGCAGGATACGTTCCGGCGGAACCCCCTGGCCGATGAGCCAGGCCACGCGGCACGCCAGCGTCTTGGTCTTGCCGGTGCCCGCGCCGGCAACGACGAGCAGCGGTCCATCGCCCTGCGTGACAGCTTCGCGCTGCGCCGTGTTCAACCCGTTGAGCCAGTCGACGTCCATCCGAACCCCGTTCACTCCGGACCGTGTTCCGGCGATAAGCATACGCCCGCCGGAGCATTGACGGTAGCTGCCGGGAGAGGGGGTGAATGCCTCTGCCGGGCTAAAGACAAACCGGGCGACCGCCCCATGTGTTCCGGCCCTGATCGGCTGCACGGAAGAACCTCGATCTGTCGATAAACGATGTGGTGAAGCAACTGATGACTGGACCTCAAGGAGTGAGGCCTGCCCCGGCATGGATGCCCGTCCCCGACCAGCATCGCTGGCCCTGATCATTGCGTCCCTCACTGGGTTGCCGGGCAGCCTCCGCACGGCCGACGCGGCGTGTACGCCGTCGTTTGCGGCGGAGCAGCAGCCGCCCCCGCTCAGCGGCGCCGTCCGTGCTCTGACCGTGCATGACGATGGTGCCGGCCCCGCGCTCTATGCCGGCGGCGCCTTTCTGACCGCCGGCGGCACGACCGTCAGTCGGGTCGCCAAGCTCACGCCAATTGGATGGCAGGCGCTCGGCGCCGGACTTTCGGGCGAAGTCTACGCCCTCGCATCCTATGACTCCGGCAGCGGTCCTGCCTTGTACGCGGCCGGTCTCTTCGAAACGCCAAACTCACCGAACTATATCGCCCGCTGGGATGGCACGAGCTGGCAGCCGGTCGGCGGCGGCATGAACAACTGGGTTCTCGCGCTGTGCGTCTATCGCGGCAAGCTCTACGCGGGCGGCTATTTCACGGCCGCCGGCTCCACGCAGGCCAGGTATATCGCCGCGTGGGACGGCAATTCATGGTCCGAGCCGGCCGGCGGCATGAACGGCCGCGTTCGCGCGATAACGCTCTTTTATGACATCCTGTGCGTGGGCGGCGAGTTCACGGCCGCCGGCGGCCTGGAGGCGACGCGGGTCGCCTGGTGGGACGGCTCGCAGTGGGGGGCGATCGGCGCGGGCATCGCGGGGACTGTGCACTGCATGACCGAGTGGGGCGGCGAGTTGTACGCCGGCGGCACGTTCACCATGGCCGGCGGCAACTCGGCCAACCGGATCGCGCGCTTCGACGGCATCAACTGGCTCCCGCTCGGCACCGGTCTGAATGCGGCGGTGCTGACGCTTGCCGTGTTCGACGACAGTAATGGCGAGGCGCTGTACGCCGGTGGCCAGTTCACGACAGCGGGGACGACGGCGGTGAGCCGTATCGCCAAGTGGAACGGCACCGCGTGGTCGGGGCTGGCCGGTGGGCTGGATAACTCCGTGCTGGCGCTTCTGCCGCTGGACATCGGCAACGGCGCGGCCCTGTACGCGGGCGGTCATTTCCTGAACGCGGGCACGCAGCCGGTGAAGTACCTCGCCCGCTGGGGATGTGTTTACGACCGCGACCTCGACGGCATCTGGGACGACGGCGACGGCAGCGGCGTTGCCGGCGACCGACCCTGCGCGACCGGCCAGAGCGTCAATTGTGATGACAACTGCCGCTCGACGGTCAATCCGGATCAGTCAGATACCGACCTGGACGGCCGCGGCGACGCCTGCGACAACTGCCCCGAGGCGGCGAATCCGGTCAACGCGGCGGCCGTCGACTGCAACGGCGATGGCGACAAGACAGACGCGGGCGAGCTCGCCGGCCAGCAGTGCGATCGCGATGGTGACGGCGCCGGCGACGTTTGCGATAACTGCCCCGCGGCCGCCAATCCGAGAAACACGCAGGCGACCGACTGCAACGGCGACGGCGATACACAGGATGCCGACGAGCAGCCGGCCATGCAGTGCGACCGTGACGGGGACCGCATCGGCGACACCTGCGACAACTGTGTCGGCATCGCGAACGAAGACCAGGTCAACCGCGACACGGATGCGCTGGGCGACGCCTGCGACAACTGCCCGCTGCACGACAACTCGACGCAGGCGGACGGCGACAAGGACGGGACCGGCGATGCCTGTGACGTCGATCTCGATAACGACGGCATTAACGATGACGGTGACGGCAGCGGCGTCGCGGGCGACAACAAGTGCCGCTACGACGCGAGCCAGTTCTGCGACGACAACTGCCCGCTCACTCCGAATCCGACGCAGCTCGACCGCGACGCCGATCGCGTCGGCGATGCGTGTGACAACTGTCCGCTCATCGATAATGGCAGCCAGGAGGACACGGACCAGGACGGCAAAGGAGATGCCTGCGATAACTGTCCGACGGTCGCCAATCCGGTCCACACGCAACCGGCCGACTGCAACAGCGACGGGGACACGGTCGACTACGATGAACAGGTGGGCATGCAGTGCGACCGCGACGAGGACGGCATCGGGAATGCCTGCGACAACTGCCCGGCGATGGCGAACAGCGATCAGGCAGATACCGACGCGGACGGCAAGGGCGACAAGTGCGACAACTGCATCGCGGTCGTCAACGCGTCTCAGCAGGACGCCGATGGCGACGGACGGGGGAATGCCTGCGACAACTGTCCAGCGGCCGCCAATGCCGACCAGGCCGACGGGGATGCCGACGGCAAGGGCAATGCCTGTGACAACTGCCCGCTGATCGCCAACGCGAACCAGCTCGATACGGACGGCGACGGCGTCGGGAACGTGTGCGATAACTGCCCCACGACGGCCAACACCGATCAGGCGGACACCGACGGCGACGGCAAGGGCGACAAATGCGACAACTGCCCGGGCATCGCCAACGCCAACCAACTGGACGGCGACGGCGACGGGCGCGGGGATCTCTGCGACAACTGCAGCAAGGTGGCGAACCCGCCGCACGCTGGCGTGGTCGACTGTAACGGCGACGGCGACACGACGGATCCGGGTGAGGCCGCTGGCGAGCAGTGTGACAAGGATGCGGACGGGCGGGGCGACGCGTGCGACAACTGCCCGCTCTTCATCAACCCTGAACAGGTGGACACAGATAAGGACGGCAAGGGCGACGGTTGCGACAACTGCCGGCTTGTTTCCAATGCCAATCAGACCGACTCGGACGGCGATGGCGTGGGGAACGTCTGCGACAACTGCCCTTCGCACGCCAACACCGATCAGCTCGACTCCGACGGCGATGCGAAA
>CAZNDQ010000524.1:0-3286 GCA_964571825.1 uncultured Planctomycetales bacterium
GTCGAACTGCCCCTCACCCTCTGCCAGCGTCGGCCAATCATGCGCAAGATACCAAGACGGTTCAGCGGATTCAACAGTTCGTTTCACAAAGGCTTATGCGCATTCTCACCAATCGCATTGGACACCCCGCAAAGGCCGCCGGCAGGCCCGGAAATCAACGCAGATTGCAGGATTTCAAGTGTCCAAGTAGTTACCTGCCGCTGTTTGTTCGACCGGGAACTCTGCGGTACAGTTCGCCCGGATCGCGTGGCTCTCGGTAAGCGGTGTCGGGTTGACCATGACTGGCACGAGGCGTCAGAACATAACTCCTGCTGCCACAAGGCGGTTGTCGCAAGCGCGCCGGTTCGTCCGCGGTCCTGTGAGTAGCGTTGGGGCGCTCTGGGTGCTGGTCCTGGCATTGGCCCCTGGATGCGCCGGCCCGGGCGCCGAGTTTCGCCACGCCGAGTGCCGTCCGATCGCGGCCGAGGGGCAGGTTCGCTCCTACGAGTTCCGCTCGTCGATCGCGACGAGTGGGATGCAGGGCGAGCAGCTCGTGTTTCACGTCGGTCTGGTGGATTCGCGGTCGCGGCCGATTCGTTCGGCGCACGGCCGCTATCAGGATGAGACCGGTCAGGTCTCCGCGCGGCGGACGCTGATGGTGCTCGAGCCGAACAAGCTTTTCGAGCCGACGATGGTAGACGCGGTCGTGTCCCTGCCCAGTGCGGAGCTGGGGGTGCGCGAGGAGGACCTACCGGTTTTTGCCGATTTCACCGTCCGCCGCGCCGGTGGGGAACTGCTGGCGCGGACACGCGTGCGGATGCCGCTGGGGCCGTCCGCGGGCACCGTTCGACAGCCCGACGCCGTGGCAACCGCCGCCGACGAAGGGGGCATATCGCCCGAGCCCGACGGTGAACCGAGCCCGGACCGGGAACCTGCGCCGTCGTCGCGGGTTCGTGCACCTCGTCCGCCGTCGCGCCGCGCGCGGGCAGAGGCGCAATCGCGCATCGTGAGGCGGTCACCGCCGCCTGCTGATGAGCCCGCCGACGACGGGTGGAACCGCGCCACGGCGGCCCCACTCCCGTCCGAGACCGGTGCGGAGTCGGAGCCGCCGGGCCCGCTGACGCCGCCGCGCGGCCGGCGTCGCACGGCGCCGTCGCCGGCGACCCGCGAAATGCCGGCCCCACCTGTTGCGCCTGCGGCGCTCGATCCGGCTCAGGCCCGTCAGCAACTGGACCGGCTTCATGCTCAGCATGCACAGCTCAATCCCGCGTGGTGGTGGCCGATTCCCTCCCCGCAGCCATCGGGCCCGTCGCTCCCGGCGGCGTCGTCGCGCGCGGCCGAGCCGCGCACCGCCCCGCCGAAGTCGGACCGCCGCAGCGACGACCGGGCAGGCCTGCGCTATCGCAAGTACGTCGTGCGTGACGGCGACACGCTCCGACTGATCGCGGCGCGGACGCTGCGCGACGCGACCCGCTGGCGAGAAATCCTCGCCCTCAATCGCGCGGAGATTGACGATCCGCAGAAACTGACACCCGGGACCACGCTGCTGCTGCCGCCGGAGTGAGGCGTTGCGGCGGCTTCAGGCGTCGATGCGGTCGCGGCCGGCGGGCGTCGGGCCGTAGACACCGAAGTGGTTGAGTGCCTTTTCCTGCGACTCAAACGTCCTGAACAGCTTGTCCACCCTCGTCATCTTGAGCAGTTTGACCAGTTCGGGCCGCAGCGCCGCCAGCACGACGGCCTTTTTGGTCTTTTCCGCCTCCGCGTTGAGCGAGATCAGCACACCGATCATCGCCGAGGACAGGCTCCGCACTTCGCCGACGTCGAGGATTACTTTCGGCAGGAAGGGGTCGGCGACGATCTTGCGCAGGTCGGAGCTGATCTGCTGAATCAGCGGCGCGTCGAGGATCTGCGTGGCGACGAAGCGAACAACCAAAACGTCCCGCGAGGTATGTGTGGTGAATGCCGTCGAGGCAGCCATACGTTCGGCCCCTGTGTCGTGGAGATGTTCCTTTCAGGCTCGGCCCGGGAAGAGCATACCGCCGGCGGGCGCGGGTGGAAAGCGCCGCCCCGACCGGCGCCGGCCGACGGCCGCCGCGCGGCTACCGCGAGTGGAGAATCTGAAATACTTCGGATCGCGTGCGTGCGTCGCTCAGGCACAGCCCGCGCAGCGCCGAGGTCACCATCTTGGTGCCCGGCTTGCGCACGCCGCGGCAGGTCATGCAGGTGTGCACCGCTTCGAGCAGCACGGCGACGCCCTTGGCGGCGAGCCGGTCCATCAGCACGTCGGCGATGACGTTGGTCATGCGTTCCTGCACCTGCGGGCGGTGTGAAACGCTCTCGACGACGCGGGCGAGTTTTGAGATTCCGGCGACCTTGCCGTCCGGGAGGTATGCGACGTGTGCCCTGCCTTCGAAGGGCATGAGGTGATGCTCGCACATCGAGTTGAAGGGGATGTCCTTGAGGATGACGAGTTCGTCATAGCGCTCGGTGAAGTGGGTCCGCAGGTGGTGCGCCGGGTCTTCGTGAATGCCACTGAACAGTTCGGCGTACATCCGCGCCACGCGCGCGGGGGTTCCGGAGAGTCCCTCGCGGTCGGGGTCCTCGCCGACGGCGAGCAGGATCTCGCGCACCGCGCGCTCCACGCGGCTCAGGTCCATATTCCTGTTCGTTCTCTTGGCGGCCATGATTCGTTCGCCGGAGGCGCTCCGCAGCCCGGATTCGCGCCGGTCGCTGATCCGGGGCAGACTTTAGGACCGGCGTCCGGCGGTGTCCAGCGCCGCGCGGCGCGGCCGATTGACACGATCACCGGACGGCCAGTAGCCTTTCGGCCGCTTCATCCGGCACAGAGACGGACTGCATGGCCCTCGTCACGCTGACCACCGATTTCGGCACGCAGGATCACTACGCGGCCGTGATGAAGGCGATGGTCCTCCGCGCTGCGCCCAAGGCGACGATTATCGACGTGACGCACGAGGTGTCGAAGTTCGACCGGCTGCACGCGGCGCGGCTCCTCCGCGAACTCATCGAATGGTATCCGCCGGCGACTGTGCATCTGGTCGTCGTCGATCCCGGCGTCGGCGGCCGCCGGGCGATCATGGCCTTTCGATACAACGGGCAGTTTGTCGTCTGTCCGGACAACGGACTGATCACGATCGTTCACAAGACGTATCCGTTTGAGGCGGCGCGGCGCATCGACATCACGGGAAACGCGGGGCCGGCGGTCTCGCCGACCTTTCACGGCCGCGACGTGATGGCGCCGGCCGCCGGGTATCTGGCATCCGGCGGCGTCATCGAGCGGCTTGAACCG
>CAZNDQ010000525.1:0-3271 GCA_964571825.1 uncultured Planctomycetales bacterium
ACTGGTCGAGGAAGGCCATGTCGCCGGCTGGGACGACCCGCGCATGCCGACGCTCAGCGGCCTGCGCCGGCGCGGCTACACGCCCGAGGCGATCCGCAGCTTCTGCGCAGCCGTGGGCGTGGCGAAGTTCAACAGCACGATCGAGGTGGGGCGGCTCGAGCACGCGATCCGCGAGGACCTGAACAAGCGGGCGCCGCGGCGGATGGCCGTGCTGCGGCCGCTCCGCGTCGTCATCGAGAACTACCCCGAGGGCCGCGTCGAGGAGATGGACGCGATCAACAACCCCGAGGACCCCGCGGCCGGCACGCGCAAGGTGCCGTTCTCGCGCGTGCTCTACATCGAGCGCGACGACTTCCGCGAGGACCCGCCCAGGCAGTTCTATCGCTTGGCGCCGGGGCGCGAGGTGCGGCTGCGCTATGCGTACTATATGACGTGCACGGGCGTGGAGAAGGATGCGCACGGCGAGGTCGTCGAGCTGCGCTGCACGTACGACCCGGCGACGCGCGGCGGCGATTCACCCGACGGCCGCAAGGTCAAGGCGACGCTGCACTGGGTCTCGGCCGGGCACGCGCGCCCGGCCGAGGTGCGGCTCTACGATCACCTGTTCAGCAAGCCCGACCCGGAGGAGGATGAGGACTACCGCACGAACCTCAATCCCAACTCGCTGGAAGTGCTGGAGGGGGCCTTCGTCGAGCCGAGCCTGGGCGAGGCCCGCCCCGGCGACCGCTTCCAGTTCGAACGCCAGGGCTACTTCTGCGTCGACCCCGACTCGACCCCCGCCCGGCCGGTCTTCAACCGGACGGTGGCCCTCCGCGACACCTGGGCGAAAATCGAAAAGGCCGGGGCGAAGTAGGCGCGGGTCCCCGCGAGAAATGTAGGGTGGGTGAAGCAATCCCGACGCGTCGGGATTGCGCAACCCACCTTTTCGCGCGAGTGTCGGCGCCTGAAACGATATTGGTCATTCAAACCAAAGATCGACAACTGATTCGGGCTCATTGGAACCCCAATCTGCTGCGTAATAACCATCGCGAACGAATCCATGACACGAAGACGCGGTCCAGTCGGCTGTTCGCCCGACCAGCGCGTGTTTGACCGGGTTGTAATGAATGTAGTCCAGATGACGATGCAAGTCGGCTTCGTCTTGTATCAGGTGCTCCCAGAATCTCCGTTGCCACACGGCGCGGTCGCCTGCAGATTCACGGGACGGGCTTCTTGATGCCTCTTCTCTGCCGCGTGCGAGATAGCGGCGCGTGTACCGTGCCTTGATGCACTTCCACCGCGTCGAAAAATCCGGATCGTATTCAGGTAGGGTCCAGATTGTATGAACATGGTCCGGCAGGATTACCCATGCAATCACCTCGAATGGAAGCTCGACCTGAATTGACGCCACACAATCGCCAAACATCCTCCGCGCCCATTCAGCGTCGAAGATTCTCCGTCGGCGCGCGGTCACCACCGTGAAGAAAAACGTCCCGCCCGGCGACACAATTCGACGATATTGGCTCACGATACGTAATTGTGCGTCGAGTGAAATGGTGGGTTGCGCTGCGCACTTCCCACCTACCAGTCACATACGCTGCATTGGCGAGGCGTGCCCGTCGCCGGCGATTGTACAAAAAGGTGGGTTACACTACGCTCCACCCACCCTACAATTCGTGTTCAACGCGTCGACGCCCTGTCAAGGCGGCCGAGGGTTGCCGCGCGGCCCAGCAGCGCCAGCGACTCGAAGATCGGCGGGCTGATGGTGCAGCCGGTCACCGCCACGCGCAGCGGCTGGGCGACCTTGCCGAGGCCCAGCCCCGTCTGCTCGCAGTAGCCGCGCAGCAGCGTCTCGATCGCCTCAGCGTTCCAGTCCGGCAGCTCGCTCAGCTTCGCGCGGAGTTCGCCGAGGACGCGCAGCCCCTCGCCGCCGCCCTTGCGCAGCACCTTTTCCACGTCCGCCTCGTTGTAGACGACCGCCGAGTCCGCGCAGAAGAGAAACGCCGACTTGCCCCACAGCTCGGCAAACGTGCGGAAGCCCTTGGCGGCCGTCATCAGTCGCGCGAGGAACGCATCCTCGCGCCCCGCCAGATCAACGCCGGCCGCCGCCGCCCAGTCGCGCAGCCCCGCCAGCTTGCGGTCGTCCTCCGCCCGGTTGAGGTAGTCGGTGTTGAACGAAAGCAGCTTTTCGCGGTCGAACTTGGCGGCCGTGCGGCCGATCCGTTCGACGCTGAACAGCTCGATCATCTCCCCGTACGTCATGAACTCGCGGTCCCCCCCCGGCGACCACCCCAGCAGCGCGATGAAGTTGACCAGCGCTTCGGGCAGATATCCCGACACGCGGAAGTCGTGCACGTCGATCTCCGGCGGCTTTTCGCCGCGCGCGATTGCCTTCTCCTTGTCGCGCTTCGACATCTTCGAGCCGTCGGGGTTGAAGATCACCGGCACGTGCGCGTACTGCGGCGTGGCAAAGCCCAGCGCCCGCTGCAGCGCGATGTGCTTGGGCGTGTTCATCAGGTGCTCCTGCCCGCGGATGACGTGCGTAATCCGCATCCACTCGTCATCGACGACGCAGGCGAAGTGATACGTCGGCCAGCCGTCCGACTTGCGAATGACGAAGTCCTCCAGCTCCTCGCGCCGCAGCTCGACGTCGCCGAGGATCAGGTCGTGCACGACGATGTGCGACTCAGGCATCTTGAAGCGCACGACGACCGGCCGGCCCGCGGCCGCCGCCCGCGCCGCATCCTCGGCCGTCGGCAGCGGGTCGGGCCGCCTGTACTGGTAGCTCCGCCGCTCGGCCTTCGCCTTCTCGCGCTCGGCTGCCAGCTCTTCCGGCGTCTCGAACGCATAGTACGCATCGCCGCTGCGCAGCACGCGCTCGACGTGCTCGTTGTAAATCTCCAGCCGCTCGCTCTGCAGGTACGGCCCGAATTCGCCGCCCGCCTGCGGCCCCTCGTCCCACGTCAGCCCCAGCCAGCGCAGGTCGTCAAGGATCTTCGCGTACGAGCCCTCGACGTTGCGCTTCTGGTCGGTGTCTTCGATGCGCAGGATGAACGCCCCGCCCGTCTGCCGCGCCAGCAGCCAGTTGAACAGCGCCGTCCGCGCACCGCCGACGTGCAGAAAACCCGTCGGCGACGGGGCGAAGCGCACGCGCACCGGAGTCTTGTCGCTCAAAGCTGACCCGCCTTTCCAGGCCGTGATGATATCGCGCTCAGTTGGTTTGCGGAATTGAGCCTGCGGTTCGGAATCCGCCCGCGCAGGGAACTGGATCACGCGGTGTGGCCGTGCCGCC
>CAZNDQ010000526.1:0-3267 GCA_964571825.1 uncultured Planctomycetales bacterium
GTTCAGGCAGGCGCAGTCGCGCGCCGAGATCCTCAACCGGATCGGGCTGGCCTGGCAAAAGCCGTGGCTGCGCGATCCGCAGGAGGCGGCCTACGACCGGCTTGACGCGCTCGAGCCGACAGACTGGTTGCTGCTGGCGGAAGAGGCGCGGCGCAACCAGGTGCGCATTACGCCGACACAGCTCGCCGAGTTCAAGACGCAGATCGGACTGACCCCGGCGCGCCTGGCCGCACTCAAGAACAACTACTACCTGAGCACCGAACAGATCGACGACATTCTCTCGGAGTTTCTCGCCGTGCGCGAGTTCGGCGACCAGAACATCGGCATGCCGCAGTGCAGCACGCCGGAGATCAAGCTGCTGGTGCGCGACATGAATGAACGCGTCAAGGGGCGGGCACTGGTGATCTCCGCGGAGTCACTCGTGGATGCCGAGGCCCCGGTCGGCGAAGACGAAATCCGCGAGATGTTCGGCAAGCACAAGGACCGGTTCGCCGGCGAGGGTGAGGACGGGTTCGGTTACAAGTGGCCCGCACGCGTCCGCGTCGAATACCTGACGTTGCGGGCGGCCGACGTGGCGCCGATCGTCACCATCACCGACCGTGAGGCGATGGACTTCTGGACGGAGAACAAGTCCGACCCGATGTTCCGCCGGCCGGCGGAGACGGCTGATGAGTCCGCGGAGACGCCCACGCCGTTGAGCCCGTTCTTTGAAACTTTCGCTGAGGCCAAGGCGGTTGCCGTGGATCACCTGCGCCGGGAGAAGGCGCGGCGCGAAGCAGAGAGCGCGCTCTCCCGTCTGACGATCGACCTGAGTGAAGGCTGGGACCATCGCAATCCCGATCCGCAGGGTTATCCGAAGCCTCCTGCGGGGATCGAATCGGCGGACCACTATGACAAGATCATCGGCGTGTTCTCGCGCAAGATGCCGCGGATCGGTCCGCTGCTGAGCAAGCAGCGCAGCGACCTCTGCACGGCCGAGCAGCTTGCGGCGCTGGAGGGCATCGGCAGTTCGACATTTCGACTGGGGAGCGGGCAGACGATCTCGTTCGCCACGCTGGCGATGAACGTGCAGGGACTGGTCGATCCGCCGCAGGACGCGGACTCGACGGTGCGATCGCTCTATCCGGCGCTGTATCAAACGCCCGAGCGGGTGCTGCTTGATGCTGAGGGAAATGCGTACGTGTTCCGCGTGGTGGAGGCCGTTTTGCCGGCGGTGCCGGCCTCCGTCGACGAAGTGCGGGAGAAGGTCATCGCGGACATCCGGCTGAAGCGGGCGTACGACGAGGCCGGGCGGCTGGCCCAGGCGCTTGCTGAGCGGGCCCGTACGTCGAGTCTCGACGAAGCGTGGGCGGCCGATACCGAACTCGCGGCTCGGCTCGGCGCGGACGCGAAGCTCCAGGACGTCGCCCCGACGCCGCGCATCTGGCAGCCGGGGTTCACCGCGATCGTCCTGGGAATGCAGGATGAATCGCTGATGAGCGAAATCTTCGCGCTGGCGCAGGACTGGCAGCCGGAGGGGCAGACCACCGTCGGTGCGCTGGCCGCACCGCGCCAGCGCAAGTGGGTGGTGATGCAGGTGGAAGAGATGCAGCGCGTGACCGAGGACGTGTATGAGCGGTCGCGCGAGCAGATCCGCAACATGGTTCTGGTGCAGCGCTACTCGGCTGCGCGCGCCGACTGGTACGACCGCAACAACATCCGCCAGCGCACCGGCTTCGTCGAGATCGATCAGAAGCAGGCGGCGAGTTGAGCACGACGACTGCGGTGCACAGCCGCTTGTGTCCGGGCGCGCCGATACCCCAAGGATTCGGGGCCCCTCATGGCCCCATCGCCTAACTCCTGCTGAACACGCCGTTTGCGCACGTGCCGCCGCGGGGTGGCGGTCGGTCGATTCGTTGTTGCAAACACCGCCGCCGCGCCGATGAACGTTACCGCGAGGGCGGAGCCTTCGACGAACGATTCGCATCAGCGGTGCGCGGGACTTGTCGGAGGGATCGGGGATCGGTCGCCGTCATGCACCCCGTGCGCGAAAGGCAACGGAGTGCTCCGCATGGCGTCCTGCCACAAGTCCCCGCGGTTTCACGGCAAAGCTCACCTGATGCACCTGCGGCGGCGCGAACTGTTCCGCCGGGACGAACTGCAGATCGACGAATTCCTCAGTACGCCGCGTCGACCGGCCAACCGCACCATCCGGATTGTTCACCATCGACCCCTGGGAGCGACTGTCATGACCGGACTGTTTGATGATCTGCGGCCGGCCGCGCCGGCCGCGGCCGCCTCGCGCGAGCGGCTCGAAACCCCCGGCACCGCGCCGCGCAACCGCATCGAGGAGATGATCGCCGGCGCTGCACCGATGATCGACGTCACGGCACCGTCGAATGCGGCGGCGGCGACGAACCTCGCGCCGGCGCGAAGTGTGGAACCGTCGAGCAGCTCCGCGCCGGCGCGGGAGAGCGTTGCGGCGTCTCCCGTCGCGCCGGCTGTGGCACCCGCGCGTGCGCCTCGCCCCGCCGGGACCTGCTCGATCCTCCCCATCCGCACGCCGCGCGCGCCGCGTCCGGTTCCGGTCACGCCGCGTGCGGTCGGCTTCTACCGCCCCAAACCGCGCAAGCCGTTGTTTTCGCGGCGCGAGCTGCTGCACGCCGCGCTGACCTGCGGCGCCGTCGCGCTCGTCGGCATCACGCTGGCGCGGCTCGTGTTTACCAATTGGTAGTGAATTCGAATGCGCCCGAGGCGGTCGATCGACGATTCGCGGCGTGCTCAGACGATCGTGCTGTCCTCGCGCCGCGTCATCAGCAGATAGATGAAGAACAGCCCACCGAGTACGCTGGTCAGCACGCCCACGGGGATTTCTCGCGCCGATTCGTCGATCCAGAATGCGGCGCTGCGCGCTACCACGTCGCACCAGATGAGAAAGGTCGCGCCGCCCACCGCGCAGGCCGGCAGCAGGACGCGGTGCAGCGGGCCGCACAGAGCCCGCAGCACGTGCGGCACGACAAGCCCGACAAAGGCAATCGGGCCGCAGGCTGCGACGACGCCGGCGACCATCACGGACGCCGCGAAATAGGCCAGGGCCCGGACCCGTGCGACGTTCACGCCGCGCCCGGCCGCGACCAGCTCACCCATCAGCATCAGGTCGAGTTCGCGGGCGACGTCCGCCTCGTGGTCGACGCCATCGCCCAGCGATCGGCCACGGCCGCACCGGGCGAGCCGGTGGCGGAGATCGAGCGGCCGTACCAGTGGCCGTTCCACTGGTACCTGCGAGAC
>CAZNDQ010000527.1:0-3267 GCA_964571825.1 uncultured Planctomycetales bacterium
TTCGACTTCGGGGATGTCTGAGATCGCGCGGTCCTGGAGCGAAATCGCCTCCAGTGCCGAGCCGATGCTGGCATGCGGCATCAGCGTCGGCATGTAGAGAAACGACCCTTCGTCGAGCGGCGGCATGAACTCCCGCCCGAGGCCCGGGAACTTGTGCACGCCGGCCGTCCACACCTTCTGGTAGATGGGGGGGGCTTCGCTCGCCGCGCCGGAAACCTGCGCCGTTTCTGTGGCCGGGCTCGGCAGCCACGCGAAGACCCGGCCGAATCCCAGCCAGACCACGAGCCCGAAGAGCACGATCGCCGCGGGCACGCAGAGAAACACCGCTTTGTGGTCGAGGAACACCCGGAGGAAATAGGGGTAGAAATCAATGAAGATCACGCGCACGCTGGCCCAGGCGAGGTTGATTCCCAGCACGAGCAGGAGGTTGCGCATCAGGCCGGCGCCGGGGCCGAGCGGCATCCAGTGCTGCGTCAGCATAACCAGCACGCCGCCCATGACGACAAGGCTGGCGAGCACGCCGCCCCAGCGCAGCGCCCGCGGCGGCAGATGCGCCTCGATCAGGATGAATGCGCCGTAGGCTGCGGCGGCCAGCCCGGCCCACCGCCATCCATAGCTGAACAGACCCAGTCCAACGAGGAGGAAGAGCCCCGGCCACACCATGCCGCTCAGCCCGCGCCGGCCGCGGCGCGAAAAGATGATCTGCGCGATCGACGGTAGAATCAGAATCGCCACGAGCAGTGAGCCCAGCAGGCAGAACGTCTTGGTGTAGGCGAGGGGGCGAAACAGCTTTCCCTCGGGGCCCTCCAGCGCGAATACGGGTAGGAACGCAATGACCGTCATCAGGATCGCCGTCGTCACGGCCGAGCCGATCTCGCGCGACGCTTCGTAGACGATCTCCAGCATCGGCTTGCGGTCGCCGCCCTCTTCGATGTGCCGCACGATGTTCTCGGTGAGGATGATGCCCATATCGACCATGGTGCCGATGGCAATTGCGATTCCGCCCAGACTCATCAGATTGGAATCGACGCCGGTGTACTTCATGAGGACGAAGCAGACGAGCACGGCCAGCGGCATGGTCAGGCTGATGACGATCGAGCTGCGCACGTGCCAGAGGAACATCAGCACGACGAACGTCGTGATCAGGATCTGTTCATACAGCGCCGCGCTGAGCGTGCCCAGCGTCTCTTCGATCAGCTTCGTCCGGTCGTAGAAGGGCACGATCTGCACCTTTGACACCGTGCCGTCCGCCAGCGTCTTGCTCGGCAGGCCGGGGCCGATCTCGGCGATGCGCTGCTTGACGCGGTCAATCACTTCGCGCGGATTGGCACCGTAGCGCACGAGGACCACGCCGCCCACCGCCTCGACACCATCCTTGTCCAGGGCGCCGCGGCGCAGCGCCGGCCCGAGCTGCACCCGCGCCACGTTCTTCACGTAGATCGGCACGCTCTCGGCGATCCGCACGATGACGTTTTCAACGTCGGCGACGCTCTTGACGAAGCCCTTGCCGCGCAGAATGTACTCGACGCCGTTCCACTCGATCGTCTCGGCGCCCACGTCGATGTTGGCGCGCTGCACGGCCATGAATACGTCCTGCAGCTTCACGTCATGGGCGCGCATCGCGTCGGGATCGACGTCCACCTGGTACTCGCGCACGTAGCCGCCGACGCTCGCCACCTCGCTCACGCCCGGGATCGCCTGCAGGCCGTAGCGCACATACCAATCCTGGATACTGCGCAGCTCGACCAGGTCGAAGCCGCCGTGCGAGCCCTCCAGCGTGTACCAGAAGACCTGCCCCAGCCCTGTCGCGTCGGGGCCGAGCGACGGCGTGACGCCCTGCGGCAGTTTCTGCTGCGCGATGTTGAGCTTTTCCAGCAGCCGCGACCGGCACCAGTAGAAATCATGATCTTCGTCAAAGATCACATAGACCACGGAGAACCCGAACATCGAAAACGCGCGGATGGTTTTGAAGCCGGGCGTTCCCTGCAGCGCCGTGGTCAGCGGATAAGTCACTTGGTCCTCGACGTCCTGCGGCGAGCGACCCGGCCAGTCGGTAAAGACGACCTGCTGGTTCTCGCCGATGTCCGGGATGGCGTCGACGGGGATCGGGTCGCGCGGAATGGACGTCTCGCCCGTCCGAAACGGCATGACTCGGAATCCCCAGAACATCACAAACGCCAGCGCCAGGAAGACGACCAGCTTGTTCTCGAGGCAAAAGCGGATCAGCCAGTCGACGGGTCCGCGCCGACCGCCGTCGCCGCCGGCAGTGGGAGTGGGATGCGCCATGGCTTCGGAGGAGACCATCAGCGGACCTCCCTTCCGTCGGCGGCGATGGCGCCGCGCTTTTCGCCGCAGCGGTACATCCGGCTGCCGAAGTACGGGTTGCGGACCTGATCGTCGAGCTGCAGCCAGCTCGCTCCGCGATTGTCGAAGGCCATCGGGCAGAACAGGCGCACGAACGGTCGCTCCAGATCGTGGCCGAACGTCCGCAGATAGCGCTCCGCCGCCGCGTGAATCGCGGGCAGCGCGCTGCGCAGCTCGCTCAGACTCTTCGCCTCGGGCGCGGGCAGTGCTGCACCAATGGCCGCGATCTGCTCTGTGAACAGCTCGGCGTCTTCGCCCGACAGGCCCCGTGGCTCGACGCGGCTCAGCGCCTCGCGTAGTTTCGCCAGCGCCGGCGGCGCTGCTTCCACGTTGTCGCCGGAGAGGCTTTCCGTCAGTTCGACGAGGGCATCGAGTGCGGGCCGCACCTGCGCGTGGTACGGCGCGCCGTCGACTGCGCGCGGTTCTACCGCGGCGGACGATGTATCGACTGCGTGATGCTCGTGGCCCGCCGGGTGCGACGTGGCGCCCTCTTCCGCCGGCTGCATCATGCTGGGACGCGCCTGAATCTGCAGAGCGGCGTCAATCTGGAACGCGCCGTGGACGACGACGCGCTCACCCTCGTGGACGCCGCCCTTGACGACGTACCAGTCGCCGGCGCGCGGACCCAGTTCGACCTGCCGGCCCACATAGACGATCTCGCCGTCTTCATTCCTGGTTTCGACGTAGACCACCGCGCGGCGGCCGGTGAGCAGAACGGCCGTCCGGGGAATCGCCAATGCCCGTACGCCCGGCGGCTCGCGTGCGACCAGGCCCAGCGCCTCCGCCGAGAGGAGGTCCATGCCGCAGACGTCGCATTGCCCTGCGAGGTCCGTCACCACCTCCGGGTGCATCCGCCAGCTGAACTTCCCCGCCATGGCCGGTCCGATCCCTTCACCCCCCTCG
>CAZNDQ010000528.1:0-3265 GCA_964571825.1 uncultured Planctomycetales bacterium
CCCTCGTCCCGCGAGAGGCCGGGAATGTCAAAGCCCTTCATCACTTCGCGCGGGTCCAGGCGGGCGCTCGCCGCCTGCTGGTTCACCAGCCGCTGGATGAAGTTCGGATCGTAGATCGGCCGGTCGCCGTCGATCGTCGTGCCCACTTCCGCCGGAGCGGGCGGAGGAGCGGCGGGCGCTGGGGCCGGGGCTTGTCCCGTGTTGCCGCTCAGGGCGCGGATGCCGGCGGCGGTAATGCCCGTCCCCGGGTGGAGCATCGGCAAGCCGCCGCGGAAGGCGCCGCTGGCGTCGGTCGCGTAGGACGTGTTCGACAACTCCCCCGTCCGCGCGTTGCGGTACACCGGCCGGCTCCAGTCGATCGCCGGGGCCTGCGGCATACCCGGTTGTTGGCCCATCTGTGCTTGCGGCTGCATGGGCGACTGTCCCGGCATCTGCGCCGGACCCAGGCCGGGCATCTGGGGAGCCATGCCGCCGAAAAGCTGCGCCTGCCACTGGCCGATGGCCTGGGCCGTGGCGAGGTTGCTCGTGCCTGCCGGCATGTGGGCATCGCCCCCCGCCGAGTAGATCGGGATCGTGGAGACAAACCCGTTGCTCGCCGAGCCGGGTCCGTGAATGTTGCTCCCCAGCGGATTAAAGCCGTGCGTGGCGGTGAACACCGACGAGGCTTGCTGCGCCGGCTGCCCGCTCATGGGTTGGAGGCCCGCCATCGCCCCGGCGCCGCTTCCCTTGGGCACGAGGCGCGGGTCTTGCTGGCCTCCGCGCGGGGCCTGCCTCGCCGCCATCGCCATCTGGCCCAGGGGGGTCGAGGCGGTCGGCGTGGAGCGCAGGTGCTGGCTGGGCTTGAACTGGTCCATGATGCTCGCGGGCGTCCCGCCGCCGGAAGGGCGCATCGCGCCGGGCGACTGCATCTGCATCGGCCGCGTGTGGTAGCAGTACACGCCCACGCCCGACCCAGCGCCAGCCGAGGGCGTCCCGACCGGCTTGTTCAACTGGCTCGCCTGCTGATTGAAAAACGTCTGCCCGCCGCGCGGGGGTACCGTGATCGCCATAGAGGACTCCGCGCTTTACGCCATGTAGTTGAGGGTCGAAGGATCAAGCACTCCGGAAAGCAAAGCCCGGACGAACTGCGTCTGGGCGCCCGTGCGGTTGCGGGCATCATCGCGGGCGAGGTTCGCCAGGAACTGCGCGTTGCTGATCCCCAGGTTCGCCACGGTCCCTTCCCGCGCGCGGGCCAGGTTCGCCGCGCCCTCGACGCCCTGCCGCTCCACGTCCATCGCATTCTTCGCGCCGTCCCGCGCGGCGCTGGCGGCGTACTGCGCCTGGAGCGACGGCGCGGCGCCCGCCGCGACCGTGGGGGGCAAGGCGGCGGGCGTCGGCGCTCCCGAAGCGACCTGCCGAGCCGCCTGAATGTTCGCCGGACCCAGGTTCGGCACGGTGACGCCCGTGCTGCCCGTCCCCGGCATCCGCGCATACTGCCCGCTGTTGGCGTCCTGGTAGCCCGTCAGGCGTCCCGCGCCGCCTGCCCCGCCGAAACCGCCTGCGGCGCTCGCCCCGCCCAGCAAGGCCCCAATCAGGCTGTTGGCGATGTTCTGCCGGCCCAGAGAGTCCTGCCGCGCCACATCGAGCGCCTCGCGCTGCACCGCCCGGTCCTCGGCCAGATGCACGTTCTGCTGATAGGCGTCGAACGCGGAGTTGATGCTGCTGGCAAGATTCTGCGGCCCGCTCATATAGCCGCTCAGGAGCATGTTGTTGAGCGGTGCCTGCGTGGCGGGCGCGGGAATCAGGTAGTTGGCGGATGCAGCGCCTTGGTTCGACCGCCGCGACTGGTAGTAGGGATGCCGCTGCTGCTCTTGCCGGGTCGTGTGGTTTACATTGCCGGCGACGGGCATCACCCAGGGCTGGTTGTTGCTCAAAGAGACGGTGTACGTCTCGTCATTCGCGCGTGCTTTGGCCATAAGTCCCCCCGATGTGGTTGATGTATTCTACACATTCTCTGGTTTTAACCGAACCAAAATCCCCGCCATGTCTTGCAGGATGTGCGGAGCGTGCGTGTCGAAGCGCGGGCGCCTTGAAAACTCTTCGAGCGTCCAGTGAGAGCAGTGGACTTCCGTGGGCGGCAAATGGGCCGGATTCTCGAAGAAGTCTCGCGGAGTGCAGATGATCACCCAACCCGGCAGTTTGTCGATCAGAGCCAGGGCTTTCTCTTTCGGGATGTGCTCAATCACGTCGATCATCAGCACGCCGTCAAACTGTCGCAGGAACTCCTCGGATTGGTCGCATATATCCCCGTCGATGACGCTATCGTAAAGCGACCACAAGCGGTGGTCACGAATGTACGGCTCCCACGCCTCGACGGCGGTAATCTGAGCATCTTTGTCCACGTACTCGCGAATCAAGAGCGCGTATTTCCCCCATCCTGGGCCAACGTCCAGAATTCTTAACGGCCTTTCGGCAATCCGCTTCTCCCAGATCATATTGAGAACGCTGGGGGCGACCGCGAGGTTTGAGGATGGCATTTAAGGGTTAGCACTCCTGGGGATACGGAAAATGCGAAAAGGTCTAGGGGAGGTGCGCGGGAGGTGCGCGGGACATGCGCGGGACATGCGCGGAAGGTGCGCGGAAGGTGCAGGGTAGTATTTCACGTTGCGACCCTTTCGTGCTCGGCGCTCTTTTGCATCTTGATCAACCGGCAGCCGGACATGCGCTCGGCGTGGTAGTCGCTAATCACCCGCAGCAGATATTGATCCCAGCGGTGAGCCATCGCGGTCCCGGTGTAGTTCTCCCAGGCGACATCCCATGCGCGCTGGACAACCGTTCCGTCGTCCATCGCCGCGCGGCGAATGGCCTTCGCAAACGCGCCCGGCGTGTGCATGTTATCGGAGATGAACAGCACCTCGCCGTGGTTCTCTTGAAACTCCAGCGCCATCTGAAACGGCGTGACGGCCACCGGGCGCCGCGCCAGCCACGCCTCGGCGATCACCAGACCGAACCCTTCGTGTCGCGAGGGGAGGGCTAGAACATCGCACGCGGCGAGCAGATCGTGCGGCTCGGCGGCGCGGTCCGCCACAACCACGTCGTTCTTGATGCGCCTCGCCATCTCGCAAATCTTCGGCACCTTCGGTCCCCAGCCGCAAAACGCCGCCACGTAATTCTCGTCCAGATTGGAGACAGCGCTCAGCACTAAGTCCGGGCGATTCTCGTCCCCCATCCGCCCGATGAACAGCACGAGCGTCCGATCGCCGACGCCCATCTCGCGACGGACTCG
>CAZNDQ010000529.1:0-3262 GCA_964571825.1 uncultured Planctomycetales bacterium
TGACGTACTCCACCTCCTTGGCGCTCAAGACGCTGGCGCGTGTCAGGCGTGCGTATACACCCGAGCAATTGGCGGCGTACAGCTCGATGGCGCGGCAACTGCCCACGCAATCGCCAACACCTAAGCGGTGGCGGCATCAAGATCATATGCGATGGGAGTTAGGAGGCGTGATCTTTAAGCGGCCATTAGGAGAGACACTCCTCGATTTCCTGATCGATCACCTCAAGTTCACGTTTGGCAAGAAATGGGTGACTGCGCAGTACGCGCTTCCGCCGGCGCAACGCCATGTCGTTATGCGATGGTGGCTTAGTTTCTCTGAACTTTGCAGGGCGGCTGCGCCTGCGAATCATCGACCTGGCCAACGCTTCAGGTTCACCATGTCAGGGAACGCGATGGAATTAGCCGCGCTCGCGGATGACCTATATCGGCTGCGCCTAGTCAACGCCCTTCCGCCGAAGCTCATCAACCGGTTGCGACATGCACGAGAGTTTCAAGGGGCTCGTTACGAGTGTGCGGTCGCGGCCTCGCTTGTGCGCGGTGGATTCAGCATTGAATGGGAAGTCGGCTCTCGCCGGAAGTGCGAATTTGTGGCAACACACAGGTGGACAGGGGAGTCCATCGCCATCGAGGCCAAGAGCAGGCACAGGAAGGGGACAATCAACGAGCAGGGGCCGGCCCCGGACGCGGCGTCGTTACGGCTGGATGTGAGCCACCTTCATGAGAAGGCGTTGGGGCAATGCCCGGATAACAGGCCATGCGGGATATTCATCGATGTTAATCTGCCAAGCGGCGCAGGGCAAGAGCGTTTGCCATTTCCGTGGCGTCCGGAAATATGTGCAATGCTGGACGGACTTCCGGAATCGGGTCCGCTGGCTCCGGCAAAGGAAACGTGTGTCGTATTCACGAACTTCGGTTGGCACTATTGCGGTGATGATACGGCGAGTGCTCCACAATGCGTCTACTCCTTTCCCCGGCACGTGCGCAATAGGCTTATGAATCCCGCTACGTTTATGGCGATAATCGGGCCGATTGAGCGGTATGGCCAGATCCCTGATTTTGAGTAGATGCATGAACTAGCACGGCTCGCCGGGTAACTAATCCCGGCGTCGCGAACGCAGTGGTTGCGATAAATGCTTGTGAGGTCGAGATGGAATCGCTTCGATATTTTGCGGCGGCGTGTCAGACGAACTTCCCCTGTCCGCGGACGCGGGCGGAGATTCCGGCGCGGGTGACGCGGATGCTGGAGATGATCGACCACGCGGTGGCCGGCTATCGCCCGCTGGGGCCGGTGCGGCTGGTGGTGTTTCCGGAGTTTGCGCACGCGGCGCCGATCTACCTGACGGCCGGGGAGCTGCTGGAGCACCTGGCGGTGGAGATCCCCAACGAACAGATCGACCGCTACGCGCACAAGGCGCGGCAGCACAACGTGTACATCCAGACGGGGACGTTTCTGGAGGCGGATGCGCGGTATCCGGGGGCGGTGTTCAACACGACGTGCCTGGTGGGGCCGGAGGGGCTGCTGACGCGGTATCGCAAGGCGAACCCGTGGCTGCCGTGGGAGGTGCACGCGAGCCCGCACGACATCCCGGGGTATGCGGACGAGGTGTTCCCGGTGGCGGAGACGGAGATCGGGCGGCTGGGGGTGGCGATCTGTTACGACTGGCTGTTTCCGGAGGTTCTGCGGCAGCTTACGGCCAGCGGGGCGGAGGTGCTGATCCGGGTGTCGGCGTATATGGACCCGTGGGGGGCGACGGGGCCGATGGACTGGTGGACGGTGGTCAACCGCTGCCGGGCGCTGGAGAACACGGCGTACGTGGTGGCGGCGAACCAGGGGGCGACGCTGGAGAACTATCCGCCGTTTTCGTGGCCGGGGGGGAGCATGATCGTGGACTTCGACGGGCGGATCGTGGTGCAGGCGGACGCGGGGGCGGGGGAGAAGATC
The DNA here is from genome assembly GCA_964571825.1 of uncultured Planctomycetales bacterium. Taxonomy (GTDB): domain Bacteria; phylum Planctomycetota; class Phycisphaerae; order UBA1845; genus CAZNDQ01. Next base: position 1,943 of record CAZNDQ010000529.1, read on the forward strand.
GTCGTCGGGCCGGTGGACGTCGGGGCGCTGCGGGCGGCGCGGGCGACGCGGATGATGCACCAGATGATGGCGCACCTGCGGACGGAGATGTATCCGATGTATGGGCGCGCGGTGTTTCCGGGGGGGCGGGCGAAGGGCGGCGCGGCGCCGACGGTGGAGGAGCATGAGAAGGCGACGGTGGAAGTGCTGAGGCGAATTGGATACAGAAGTGACGAAGTGACGGAGTGACGAAGTGGAGATATGTAAGAATTGTGGATTGCGGATTGCGGATTGCGGAATACCGCCGCGCGGATAATCACCGGCGTACTGTGGCGACGGCGATGAAGTAGGAGTCGTGAGTAATGCGGTACGCGATTGTCATCGAGAAGGCCAACGGGAATTACTCAGCGTATGCGCCTGATCTGCCCGGGTGCGTGGCGACGGGGCGGACGATTCCGCAGGTGCGGCGCGAGATGGTGAAGGCGATCCGATTTCACCTCGATGGGCTGCGCGAAGACGGGATCAAGCCGCCGAAGCCGTCGACGAAGGCCGAGTACGTCGTTGCGTAGTCTCCGGCGTGCTGGACGCACACGCGATTAGAGATCCTTCGCTATCGCTCAGGATGACGGCAAGGGGCGCTCACGATGACGGCATGGGGGCTCAGGATGACGGTGCCTGCGCACGCTGCTGCGATCTTCACTTCGTGAGGCAGGCGGTGATCCAGGCGGTGATGGCGCGGTCGAAGGCGGCGGCGGAGAAGTCGTGGGCGCGGGCGAAGATGGCGGCGGGGTCGAAGGCGGATTCCATTTCTTCGAAGCGGGTAATCGCCTCAACCAGTGAGTCGACGGTCTGGTCGGGGAACCAGAGTCCGGTGCGGCCGTCGAGGACGGTCTCGGTGGCGCCGCCCCGGCCGTAGGCGATGACGGGGCAGCCGGCGGCCATGGCCTCGACGGGGACGATGCCGAAGTCCTCCTCGGCGCAGAAGATCAGCGCGCGGCAGCGGGCGAGGAGGGCGCGGATCTCGTCGTCGCGGAGGCGGCCGAGGAAGGCGGCGCGGTCGCCGGCGGTTCGCTGGAGGCGGCGGCGCTCGGGGCCGTCGCCGACGACGAGGAGGGGGCGGCCGAGGCGGCGGCAGGCGTCGACGCCGAGGTCGGTGCGTTTGTACTCGACCATTTCGCCGACCATGAGGTAGAAGTCTTCGGGCCAGCGCGCGGGCGGCGCGGCGGGCACATCGACGGGCGGATAGATGACGACGGCGTCGCGGGCGAAGCTGTCGGCGATGCGGCGGCGGACGAACTCGGAGTTGGCGGCGAAGGCGTCGACGCGGCGGGCGGCGCGGCG
>CAZNDQ010000530.1:0-3250 GCA_964571825.1 uncultured Planctomycetales bacterium
GCTCAAACATCGGATGGCTCACGTTCGCCTCCTCACTCTGCAAACATCAGTTTTGCGGGTTCAACTCGACTGCTTGTCGCCCGGTCCTGAGCATGGGTACATACTCTAGGGGATCGCGGCATCCCCTTCCACGGCCCCTCCGGCCGGGGCGAACAGTCTCGCAGTAAACCAAGTATAATCCGCGGCCATGGACGCCCGACGGGCCGGAGTGAGGACGGTTCTTCAGCGGGGCTGGCGCAAACGCTGTCCGCACTGCGGCCAGGGCACGATCTTCGGCGGCTGGTATACGCTACTGTCACGCTGTGCCGCGTGCGGATTCCTCTACGAGCCCCGCGGCGGCGACACCTGGGGCCTCATGTACGTCTCCACGGCGTTCCTCACCGGTGTGATCCTCGTCGGCATGCTGTTACTTACGCCGGACAATCTGTGGATCGGCCGCGCCCTGGTGCTGCTGGCGTGGCTGATTCTGATCTTCGCCACGCTGCCCAATCGCAAGGGTATGGCCATCTCGCTGGAGTATCTGCTGCGGCGCCGGGCGCGTGCCGCAGGGTCGGTGGACGCACCGCCCCCGCCCTTGTACGAAGACAAAACCCATCTTGCCGTGAGAGAGCCTGGAAATGGATGATGCGCTGTGGGTGCTGTTGGGCTTTCTCGCGGGCGGCGGAGTCGTTCTGGCCGTTGTAGTGTTGCGCCGCGCGCCGGTGCGCGATCTGGTCGAGCAGATTGTCTCCGCGGCGCAGGCCGAGAAGGCCGCGGAGATGGACCGCATCATCGCCCAGCTTCGTGAGGCGTTCGCTGCGCTCTCCAGGGACGCCCTCACCGCCAGCAAGGACGACTTCCTTCAGCTTGCCAGGACCCGTCTCGAACAGGAGACCGGCAAGGGTAGCCAGACGCTCGAAGAGAAGAAAAAACTCATCGACGCCGCGCTCGAGGCAATGCAGAAACGCGTGACCGAAGTCCACGCCACGTTGCAGTCGCTGGAAAAGGATCGCCGCGAAGCGCACGGCGGCCTGGTCCGGGAGATGCAGAAGACCGCACAGGTGACGAGCACGCTGCAGCAGACGACGGCACAGCTTCGCGAGGCGCTCGCCAGCCCGCAGCGTCGCGGCCAGTGGGGCGAACGCATGGCCGAGGACGTGCTTCGCGCCGTCGGCATGGTCGAGGGCATCAACTATCACAAGCAGGCAAGCGACGGTGCCGGCGGCCGGCCGGACTACGTCTTCTCGCTGCCGCAGGGGCTGCGCCTGAACATGGACGTCAAGTTCCCCTCAACGCAGTACATGGAGTATCTGCAGGCACCCGACGAGCCGACGGCCGAGGCGCGCAAGCGCGACTTCCTCCGCGCCGTGCGCGACCGCGTCCGCGAAGTTACGCGGCGCGAGTATGTCAACCCGGCCGAGGGCACCGTCGATTACGTGCTCGTCTTCATCCCCAACGAGGCCATCTATGCCTTCATTCACCAGCACGACCCCGACCTGCTCGACGAGGCCATCCGTCAGAAGGTGGTCCTCTGCTCTCCGCTGACGCTCTACGCCGTTCTCGCCGTCGTGCGCCAGAGCGTCGAGAACTTCAAGCTGGCACAGGTTTCGGACGAGGTGCTGCGCCTGCTCGGCACCTTCCGCCGCGAGTGGGAAAAATACGTCGAGGCCACGGACAAGGTCGGGCGGAGCATCGAGACGCTGGTCCGCGCGTTCGGTGACCTGACCACCACGCGCACGCGGGCGCTGCAGCGGCAACTGGACCGCGTGGAGGACCTATGCGCACAGCGGCTGCCGGCCGCCCCCGCCGATCCCTTGCCGCCCGACGCCGCCGCGCCGCTCACCGACTCAGAAACACGATGATTTTCTCGGCAAACTCCGGCAGGTCGTCCGGCCGGCGGCTCGAGATGTGATGTCCGTCCACCACGACCGGCGCATCCTCCCACTCGGCGCCGGCGTTGATCAGGTCGTCGCGCACGCCCGGGCTGCTCGTCATCCGCACGCCGCGGACGATCTCCGCCGAAATGTTGATCGACGGCCCGTGGCAGATCGACGCCACCATCTTCTTCGACTCGTTGAAGCGCCGCGTCAGGTCGAGCACATGCCGATCGCGCCGCAATTTGTCCGGCATCCACCCGCCCGGAATGACCAGGCCGTCGAAGTCGTCCGCCCAAACCTCGCTCACCGCCGCATCGCTGACGCACGGATAGCCGTGCTTGCCCAAATACGTCTGCCCCGCCTTCGGCCCCGCGACGACGACCGTCGCCCCGGCCTCCTGCAAACGCAGTTTCGGATACCAAAGCTCCAGGTCCTCGTAGTCCTCTCCGACGAGAATCAGGATTCGCTTTTTCTGCAACGGTTTCATCGAATGCCCTCCCGCACATTACTTCCGCGCCGATTGTAGACGGCCGACTCCCGCCGTTTCCTCAACCCGCCGGCCGACGATGCGCACGAATCCCACGAGCACCCCGGCGCCTACGCCCAGCCCGATCCATGGTGACAGCCCCGTCGCCCCGCACAACACGTTGCCGCACACCATGCCCACCACTGCTCCCAGCACCGCGTAAGGCATCTGCGTCCAGACGTGCGCGCCGAGTTCGCAGTCCGATGCCGACGACGACAGCACGGTCGTGTCGCTGATCGGGCTGCAGTGGTCGCCGAATACGGCCCCCGCCAGTACGCTTCCCACGGACGCATAGAACATCCCCAGCGCCGTCGCCTGCGACAGACCCTCCTCGTGGCCGATCAGCCCGCCGGCCACGCTCACCGTCACCGGGCAGAGAATACCCATCGTCCCCCAGGATGTCCCCGTGGCGAACGATACGAGTGCAGCCGCGATGAACACGGCCAGCGGCAGCCAGCGCGGGCTGAATCGGCTCTCGCGCAGAAACGCCGTCGCCACCTGCGCCAGGTGCAATTCCTGAATCGAGGCCGAAAGCGCCCACGCCAGCACCAGCACGATGATCGTCGTGAACATGTGCGCCATGCCCTGCACCATCGCCTCCGTCGCCGCACGCAGGCGAAGTCGCGCGCCCGCGACTGCCAGAAACAGCGCCGCCGCCAGGCACGCCAGCGCGCCGTAAAGAATGCTGTTGTACGGATCGGCCGCCGCCAGAACCGCCGAGACGCGGTCCAGCAGCGACCCGCCCGCCTCCCGCGCTCCGCTCAGCCCCGACGCGACGAGTATCGCCACCGTCACTCCGACTAACAGCAAGATCGGCAACGCCGCGATCCACCAAAGACGCGTCTGCCCCGCCGCTGCGGGTTCCGGT
>CAZNDQ010000531.1:0-3247 GCA_964571825.1 uncultured Planctomycetales bacterium
GACCATCCTCCAACGAATTTTCCTTGTGCTGATGCCGGTGAGTCCGGTGTGGCTGGCGGGGTGTCCGAAGCCGGGGCCGCGGTACTTTCCGCCGGCGCCGCTGCGTCAGGAGCGCGTGGCGCCGGGGTGGGTCGAGTATCGGTATGACCTGAGCGGGAACGGGCGGGCGGACTACGCGGAGCGGCTGGGGCCGGAGGGGCGCGTCGTCGAGCTGCGGTTCGACGACGACGGAGACGGGGAGTTCGAGCGGTCGGTGGACCGCGCGCGGCCGCAGTCGGGCGATGCGGGGGAGACGCGCCACCTGCTTCTGATTCTGGACAGCATCCCGTTCGAGCTGCTGGAGCAGCTCCGCGCTCAGGGGCACTTCCGGCACTTTTACGCGCCGAGCCGGGTGATCAGCACGTTTCCCGTGATGACGGACCCGGCGCTGGCGGAATTTTTTGGTGTATCGCCGTGCAACGGGGTGGAGTCCGCCTACTACGACGAGGACGGGCTGACGGAGCCGTTCAATGTGTACGTGAATGAGGAGAACGCGCCGTGGATGTCGCGGGTGGACTATCGGCTGCCGCCGGTGGCGCACGTCTGCGCGTACACCTATCCGGTGCAGTGGTACGACCACGAGATGGGGCGGATCGAAGAGAAGTTCCTGGCGCAGCCGGGGGGGGATTACGTGGCGTACAGCGTCGGGACCTCGGCGCTGGGGACGCGAAACGGGCGGAATGGGCATGTGCTGGCGCTGCAGCGGGCGGACCGGTTCTGTCAGTCGCTGATGCACCGGCTGGGGGGGAAGCTCGAAATCACGATCATGTCGGACCACGGTCACAACCTGGTGCCGAGCGCGTACATGCGGCTGACGGAGCTGCTGAAGGAGATGGGCTACCGGGTGACGCAGCGGGTGAAGGGGCCGCGCGACGTGGCGATCCCGGAGTACGCGATCGTGACCTGCGCATCGATCTACACGCAGGCGCCGGCGGCGGTGGCGGCGGACGTGATCGAGGCGACGGGTGTCGATCTGGCGATGTACCGCGACGGCGAGGAGATCGTGGTCATCGGGCGGACGGGGCGGGCGCGGATCGCCATGAAGGACGGGCGCTACCGCTATGCGGCGGAGTTCGGCGACCCGCTGCGGCTGGGGGCGATCTGGGAGCGGCTGCGGGCGGAGGGGCAGGTGGACGGCGAGGGCTACGCGGCGGACGGCGTGCTGCTGGGGGCGACGCACGATCATTTCTATCCCGACCCGCTGCACCGGATCTGGCGGGCGTTTCACGGGCTGTTCGTACACACGCCGGACGTGATCGTGTCGATCGAGGATGGGTGGCACTGCGGCCGGCCGGTGGTGTCGAACTGGCTGAAGCTGGCCTCAGCACACGGGAACCTGAACCTGCGGGGCTCGTGCGGCGTGGTGATGTCCACGTATGCGCCGCTGCCGCCGGTGGTGCGGATGGAGGAGCTGTACGAGACGATTCAGGCGTCGGGGTTCCGCATCAACGAGGAGCGCGTGCCGGACTAAGCGGCGCAGCGATCACTTCCAATATCATTCCGATCCCGCATCCCAGGGGTTCTTGGCAATCCAGGCCAGCAGGTCGTCGATGACGCGCTGCTGCGAGGCGGCGGCGCGGACGGCGGCACCCAGTTCGTGCGTGGCCGTGATGGCATCGCGCGCGCCGGCAAGAGCGGCATCGAGTCGGTCGACGAGCGTGCGCGGATCGGAGAAACGGAGCGGGCTTGCGGCGTCGCCGGCAAGCAGCGTAGCGACCTCGGCGACACCTCCCGTCGCTGTGCACGGTTCATTCCCTATCGAGGCCTGTCGAGTCGGTGCGTCGAGGAAGAGCGTCGGCGTACCTTCGGCGAGGCGGGTGAGGTCCGAGGCGGGCGGAATCGAGCCGCAGGAGAAGCAGACGTGCACCCGGCCGCGCGGCGCCGGCGAGTCCGGTGTCCAGGGGACGAGGTGCGGCGCGAGAAGCGGATCGGCCAGCCATGAATCGAACGCGCGAACGCGCACGCTGAGGCTTCGCTGCGTGCAGTGGGCGATGAGGTGTCCGAGCCACCGCTGCTGGTGCCAGGTGTCGATGAGGCGCGGGAGGACGAGCGTGCGGAGCGGCATCGCCAGGCGCTCGGCGACACCGCCGACCGGGGCGAACGTCATGAGGTGGTCGTACCAGCGCTGGATCCCGGGCGGCGTGGCGGAGAGGGGATCGTCGAGGATGTCGGCGCGAAGGCGGAGACAGGCGTCGAGGAGCTGCGAGACGCCGGCGCGCTCGGCGTCATGGAACAGCGTCAGCCAGGCGTCGAACCAACGCTTGTCGGGAGCGATGGCGGGGAAGTCGACGGAGACGTCGCAGGCGGCGGCAGAGGAATGCGGAATGCGGAATGCGGAATTCGGAATATCGGCAGCCGCGCGGTTGTCTCCACTCGCGAGGTCGATGGGGAGGATGAAGGGAGACATCTGCGCGGGTGGGAGGCCGGTCCAGCGGGCGAAGGAATCGAGCGGGTCGAGTTCGGCGCCGAGGGCGTTGGGGCAGACGGCCAGGGCCAGCGTGCGGTCGGACGGAAGATCGCGGCAGGCGCCGGTGAGGTGCGGCGCGAGGAGGAGCTGGCGCAGGGCCGGCGCATGCTGTGCGGTGAAGCGCGGACGCGCGGTGGAGATGATGATGTCCGGTTGATGGGTGTCGAGGAGGTTGTAGAGCGTCTGCTGGGGGTCGCGGCGGATGGCGTCGGTTTCGTCGATGACCACGGCGCGGTCGAAGCGCGCGGCGACGGCGTCAAGAAGGCGCGACGCACTGGCGATGCGTACGTCATCGTAGAGGGGGTACCAGACGCGCTGAGTACCACGTACGGCCAGGGCGGTGCGCAAGGGGGCGGGCTCCGGGCCGCGAAGCGGGCGAGCACCGCGGCAGCCGTAACGAGCGCGCAGGCTGAGGCGGCGCGCGATGAAGTCGAGGGCGTCGCGCATGCGCGCGGTATAGGTGGCATCCGGGAGAAGGGCGCGGCGGAGTGAATCGGCCGCGGCGGTGCGGGCTCGGTCGTCGGCGAGGTAGCGGTCGAGGAGCGCTTCAAGCTGCTCGGCGCTGTCGAAGGACAACTCGCGGAGCCGGGGGAAACGTGCGGCGGCGCACCGGCCGGGGGCCGTTTCGAGCCGGCCGTTGGGGCGCTCGAGCAGATTGACGATCAGTTCGACCGATTCGCAGTGCCGGCGAACGAGGCGGGCGATCGGCCCGTGCTCGGGGAGCAGAAGGTCGCGCGGGGT
>CAZNDQ010000532.1:0-3232 GCA_964571825.1 uncultured Planctomycetales bacterium
AGCTTGGGCGTGATCAGCAGCAGGCGGTCGAACCGGCCGTCGGCGCGCTGTGTGCGCAGCATGTCGAAGCCGAGCAGCATGCCCCCGGCCGCGCGGTGATCCGCGGCGAGCAGGATCATGTCGCCCTGTTTGACGTCGAGGGCGACGGTCAGTTCGGCGAAGACGCGGCCGTGATAGACGGGCACTTCGCGCAGGCCGGTCTCGGTGGCGGCGAGCTGGGTTTCGCCGCCGGTCTGGCGAATCTCGGGGGTGAGGCGGACGGTGAAGTGCTGCGGGTCGGCGGGGCTGACCTCGGGCTCGACGCGGAGCAGCGCGCGGGCGGCGGCGAAGCTGCTGCCGACGAGGCTGCCGCTGGGGCCGTAGTAGAAGACGGTGCGGTCGCGGGCGAGAGGGTCGATCTCGATGGCCCAGGCTGCGACGTCCTGTTGGGCGTGGGCGATGCCCATCGCCTCGACGCCGGCGGTGTGGTCGAGGATGGCCTTGACGGCGGGCCAGGCGGCCTCGTCGGCGACGCCGACGCGCAGGCCGTTGAGATTGAGGTGGCGGGCCTCGTTGTAGGGGATCGTGCCTTCGTCGAAGTGGTTCCAGACTTTTTCGAGTTCCGCGCGGACTTCCTGCGGGGCGTCGATGCGAAGGACGTCGAAGTGCAGGAGCAGTTGTTCGGGGGGAGCGGTTGCCGGTGGAGCGGCCTGTTGCTGGTCGGGTGGCGGTGGGGCGGGCTCGGCCGGCGACGCGGGCGCGTGGCTGGTCGCCGGGCTGAGGCAGCCGCAACATGCCCATCCACCCAGCAGCGGCAGGAGCAGCGCCAGCGTATTGATCCGGGGGTTGTGCATGAACGTCGTCAGTTCGCGCGTCCGGCCGGGCTGTTTTCCGCGCCCCCCGCGAAACATGCTGCGAACCGGCACGGGCCAGCGTCCATCATGGCGAGTTGGCGGGAGCGTTTCAACCCGCCGGTCGCCTGGCCGCCCGCGGCCGCGTGTCAGGGTTCCGGCGAGCCCAGTGCGACCCGCAGTGCCCGGGTCAGTTCCTCGGTCCGCTGAGGAGGATAATCGTGGGCCACGTCGGGAAAGAGCTGAACGGCGAACGTGCAGCCCGCCTGCTCGAAAGGCGCCTGGGCGTCTCTCATGGTGCGCAGCACGCGCTCGTCCTTTTCGCCGACGAGGTTGACGATGGTCAGCTTTTGCTGCCCCGCGTGCGTCAGGAGTTCGCCGGACAGTTGCAGATAGGCGCCGGCGACGCAGACCACGCCGCGCCACGGCTGTGTCGGGCGGCAGGCGACCTGCACGGCCATGGTGCCGCCCTGGGAGAATCCGGCGAGCACCATGCGCGATTCGTCGATGGAGTGGCTCTGCCGGGCTTTCTCCAGCGCCTTTTCGATCTGGGCGGCCGCTTTGTCCGCGTCACCCCAGTGATAATCGGTATCCGACGTGGCCATTCCGCCCTGCGGCGCGACGAGGATGGCGTCGATGTTTTTCGCCGCCTCCTGCCAGACCTCGGCGACGGCGTCGGCGTTGCCGCCGTAGCCGTGCAGGACGACGACGAGCGGGCGGGGGGATTTCGCGTCGCCGCCTTCCGGGGCGAGGATGCGCACGTAGTCGTGATCGATTTTGTCGCGTGGGGTCGCGCGGCGCGGCGCACCTTCCCGCAGCCGGGTCAGGAGTTCCTTGAATTGCGGCTCCTCGGAGATGTAGGAGAGATCGCTGTCGCCGGCGATCTGCTTCGCGTCGGTAAATCCGGCGTCGACGGCACTTTCGAGCATGGCGAGCGCGCGGGGTTTGTTCTTGAGCAGCGCGTAGATGCAGGCCGCGTTGTAGAGGACGCGCGGGTCGCCGGGCGCCAGCGCGAGCATTTCGTCGACGGCGTTGAGCGCTCGCTCGTAGTCTTTCGCCGCGTAGGCCTGGGCCACCTGGCGCTCGAAGGCGAGGTATTTTTCGGCGTCGACGCCGGGCGGAGTCTGCTGTGCGTGCAGCGCCGGCGACGCCGCGAGCAGCACCAGCATCAGAGCGGTGATGAAGCGCGGGAGAGCATGAAGATGTGGCATGTGGGGACCTTTCCGTTGAATGGCGGAGGGGCGACGGGCGGACCGGGGGCGGCGACACCTTCAGAAGCGGTCGTCGTCCGGCTCGTCCTCATCGTCATCGTACTGCTTCTTCCACGAGTCGGCCTCCTCGGCCTCGTCGATTTCCTGCTCCATGTGGCGGATCATCTTTTCCTGCAGGGGCGCCAGTCGCTGGTAAATCTGGAGCGTGGCCTGGTAGGCGCGGACCATTGTGTCCAGCCGCAGCAACTGCCACTTGGCCAGGCACTCCGGCTCCTTGATCGTGGCAAAGGGGTCGCAGCGGAGCACGACCGATCCGTCCGGCCCGCGCGAAAAAAATTCACAATCCCTGCACTGGATCACGGAAAGTCTCCAAGAAGATTGTAGTCGACGGACGGGCGAGGCGGAATGTCGCCGGGAAAACGGGGGGTGATGGAGAGTGGCGAAGCGGCGAGCACGAGGGTCCGGGGCGCGCTGCGGCAATCGGTGTCAATGCGGCAGCATGATCAGCGTTTCCCATGCCGTTTCGGGATCGCCTTCGTATTGCCGTTTCAGTTCGGCGCGGATGTCCGCCTCGCGCGCCGGCCAGCCGTCCCAGTCGTCCCGGATCCACTCCTCGATGCCGGTCAGGTCGCGCTGGAACTTTTCCTGGTGCTCGCGCTCGGAGGCGGCGGCGATGTCGAACGTGTCCTGTAGTTTGGTGGGACGTGACTGCTCGCTTTTGGCGTAGGAATTGATGGCGAAGTCCATGCTCTCCCGTCGCTGGCGAAGGCGCTCCTGGACCTGCGGCTCGTCGCAGCCGGCGGCCGCGGCGAGCAGCACACAGGCCGTGAGGCCGCAGACCACCACATCAAGCAGGCGACAAACCAATCGAGAGAGCACGAAATCGTCTCCGCCGTCCGGGCCTTTGTATGCAGGCGGGCGGTCCGCGCTGCGGTCCGCGCGCCGGCCGCACCCTCTATTCTATCGGCCCGGCGCCGCGGCGGAGTCATTCGATTCCCGGCGACCGATCCTCACGGCCGCAATTCCACGACACCCGAGCCGCGCTTGATGTAACCGAGGCGGCAGACTTTCTGTTTGAGGCGCCGCAGTTGGCCGGCGATCGAGTCGGCGAACGGGCGGCGCACGGCGAGCACGAAACCGATCCCCATGTTGAAGACGCGGAACATCTCCTCGAGCTCGACGTCGCCCCGT
>CAZNDQ010000533.1:0-3220 GCA_964571825.1 uncultured Planctomycetales bacterium
TGACGCGCGCGGCCGGCGCGGGGCGGTCGCTCCCCGCGCCGTCGTCCGCGATGAAGGCGGCGAGGTCGCCCGCCGGCGTGCGCAGGCGTGCGAGGCCGCCCTCGACGCCGAGGACTTCGGCCTCGAGGAAGTTGGTCTCGCCCAGGAACTCGGCGACGAAGCGCGAGCGTGGTCGGCGGTAGAGGTCGGCCGGCGCGCCGAGTTGCACGACCCGCCCCGCGTCCATGATGGCGACGCGGTCGGCCATGCTCAGGGCCTCCTTCTGGTCGTGGGTGACGTAGACGGTGGTGAGGCCGGCCTGCTTGCAGACGCGCCGGATCTCGGCGCGCAGTTCGATGCGGAGTTTGGCGTCGAGGTTCGAGAGCGGCTCGTCGAGCAGCAGCACGTCGGGGCGGACGACCAGGGCGCGGGCGAGGGCGACGCGCTGCTGCTGCCCGCCGGAGAGTTGGGTCGGCCTGCGCTTCGCGTAGTCGCCCATGCGCACGGCGTCGAGGGCCTCGCGGACGCGGGCGGCGCGCTCGGGGGGGGGGACGCGGCGCACGCCCAGGCCGAAGGCGACGTTCTGCTCGACGGTCATGTGGGGCCAGAGGGCGTAGGACTGGAAGACCATCCCGGTGTTGCGCTTGTTCGGCGGGAGGCGCGTGACGTCGCGGTAGGAGGCGTCGGGCAGGGGGCGCTCCGCGCCGGGCGGGGCGGAGGCGAACGAGATCGTGCCGCCCGTGGGCTGGATGAAGCCGGCGATCATGCGCAGCAGCGTCGTCTTGCCGCAGCCGGACGGGCCGAGGAGGAAGAAGAGTTCGCCCGGCTCGACGTCGAGCGAGACGCCATCGACGGCCCGCGTGCGCGGAGCACGGGCCACGGGCGGAAACTCCTTGACCAGGCCGGCGATGCGGATGGCGGTGGTCATGGGGATGGAGGGTAGCAGAGCACAAAGGGCCAAATGGCCAAAGTTCCAGAGGGCCAAATGGGGCAGAGGCGAGCGGTCAGTGATGCGAGAATGGCGGCGGTCGGCAGCGGGGGTGGTAGGATGGCGGCATGAGGCGGGTCGGTCATGCGGCCGGTGAGATCGCGCGTTTGCAGAAGTTTCGCGCCGTGCGCGAGCGGGGGGTTGCGGTGGGGGAGACGGCGCGGGCCGTGGCGGAGGGGCTGGAGCGCGAGCGTCGGCTGACGGGCGGGCTGGCCGGGGCGTGGGCCGCGCTCTGCCCGGCGGACCTGGCCGAGCGTTCGCGGGTGGTGCGCTTCGCGGGTGGCGTGGTGACGGTCGAGGTGGCGGACGGGGCGACGCGGTTCCGCGTGGATCGGTGGCTGCGCTCGGGGGGGCGGGCTGCGCTCCAGGACCGCGCGGGGGGGGGGATACGGCGGGTGGTGATGCGGGAGAGCAAATAGCAAATAGCAAATGGCAAATGGCAAATGGGGATGGGGGGCGGTCGCGGGGGTGTCAGGGGTTGCGGGTGGTGGGCTTGGGCGGGGCGGCTGAGGGTGAGGCGTCGGCGTCGTTGTCGTCGGTGACGCGGCCGAGTGCGCCGGGGAGTTCGATCCCCGCCTGCTTCGCCAGTTCGTGCACCGGCGGCAGCGAGCCGATCAAGCCCGAGAGGAAGTCGGCGGTCGCGCCGCGTGTGCCGCCGTTCTTCGGCTCCATGCCGCGCCCGGAATCCCAGACGGTGATCTTATCGATCTTCAGGTTCTGGACGGCCTTGACCTGCTCGGCGACGAGTTCCGGGAGTTTTTCGATGAGGAGAAGCGTGGGCGCGACCTGCGGGTTCTGGGCGCAGGCCTGCACGAGTTGGCGGTAGCCGTCCGCTTTCGCCTCCAGCACCTTGCGCACGCCCTCGGCCTCGGCGATGTACCGCGCCAGGATGGCGTCGGCCTCGCCGCGGGCCTCGCGGCGCTGCTTCTCGGCCTCGGCCTCGGCGGCGATCTCGATGCGCTTCTTCTCGATCTCCTGCGGGGCGAGTTCGTCCTTGGAGAGGCGGGCGAGTTCCTGCTCGCGCTCGGCGGCGAGGATGGCCTCGGCGGCCTTGGCGGCGGCGACCTCGGCGCGGCGGCGTGCCTCGGCCCGAATCTCCGCGAGTTTGGCGTTGCTCTCCGCGACCTGGGCGGAGGACGTGTTCTCGCCTTCGACGGCGCGGGCCTCGGCCTCGGCGACGCGAATGCGCTGCTCCTGCTCGGCCCTCTTCTTGGCCGCGACGGTCTCGGCCTCACGCTCGGCGGCTGCGATCTCCTGGTCGCGTTTGGCCTCGACCTCTCCGGTGACGGCCTGGGCTTCGAGGGCGGCGACGGCGACGCGCTGCTTCTGCTCGGCGTCCTTCTGTCCCTGCTCGGCGAGGGCGCGCTCCTGGGCGACGCGGACGTTGCGCTCGCGCACGGCGGCGGCCTCGCCGATCGCGCCGGTGCGGTCCTGCTCGGCGACCTCGACCTTGGCGCGGTTGATGGCCTCGGCGGCGGCGCGCTTGCCGATGGCGACGATGTAGCCCGACTCGTCGGTGATGTCGCGGATGTTCACGTTGATGACGTCCAGGCCAATCTTCGCCAGTTCCGTGGAGACGTTCTCCTCGATCTGGCCGAGGAACTTCTCGCGGTCGCGGTTGATCTCCTCGATCTGCAGCGTGGCGATGACCAGGCGGAGCTGGCCGAGGATGATGTCCTGGGCCTGCTCCTTGATCTTCTGCTCGCTGAGCATGAGCAGTCGCTCGGCGGCGGCCTTCATGATCGTCGGGTTGGTGGAGATGCCGACGGTGAAGGTGGAGGGGACGTTGACGCGGATGTTGTTCTTGGAGAGCGCTCCCATGAGTTCGATCTCGATGACGAGCGGCTCGAGGGAGAGGTAGGCGTAGTCCTGGATGAGGGGGACGATGAACTTGCCGCCGCCGTGGTAGCAGCGCGAGGCCTGGGCCGTGCCGACGCGGCCGAAGACGACGAGGACGCGGTTGGATGGGCAGCGCTTGAAGCGGACGGCGTAGACGAGTGCTGCGGAGAGGAGGATGAGCAGCACCGCGCCGGCGGCGAAGGTGAGGAAGGTCGTACCGGCGCTTTGAGCCAGCAGGAGAGTGTGTGCGTTCGTCATGAGAGTGCTCCGGCCCGAGCCGCCCCGCAGAGCGCCGGGAGGTGGTGGTGATCAGCTTTCCACAGGATGCACGACGAGCGTGCCGTCGCCCTGCACGGACTTGACGCGCACGCTCTTGAATGAATCGATGGCCTCGCCTTCCGACACGGCGGGAAG
>CAZNDQ010000534.1:0-3213 GCA_964571825.1 uncultured Planctomycetales bacterium
TTCTTGCTGATTGCCTTCGCCAGCCGGAACGCCCGCTTCAGCTCGATCCCCCCCCGCAGGTCCACCAGCCGCGACCCCTGCTCCTGATAGACCATGATCCCGTACGTCTCGCTCAGCACCTCCGTCATGATCGGATGCGGCGTCGTCCACGCCTCGCCGTGCTTCCGCGCAATGTAGGCGTCGATGTTCACCATCGGCCCCGGCCGGTACAGCGCGTTCGCCGCGATCAGGTCCTCGATGCGGTTCGGCCGCATCCGCATGATCACGTCGCGCATCCCCCCCGACTCGAACTGGAATATCCCCTTCGTCTCTCCCCGCGCGAACACCTCGTACACCTTCGCGTCCGTCAGCTCGAGCCGCTCCAGATCGACCTCCACCCCATGATTCCGCTGCACAAGCTGCCGCGCTCGCTCCAGCGTCGTCAGCGTCCGCAGGCCCAGAAAGTCGATCTTCAGCAGCCCGACCTTTTCCACCGTGTTCCCGTCGAACTGCGTCACGACCTGCTCGTCGTTCTCCGGCTTGTACAGCGGCAGGAAGTTGTCCAGCGGCTGGTCCGCCACCACCACCCCGGCCGCGTGGACGCCCGCGTGCCGCGCGAGACCCTCGAGCTTCCGCGAAATGCCGATCACCCGCCCGATCCGCTCATCCTTCGCGCACAGCGACCGCAGCGCCGGCTCCATCTCCAGTGCCCGCTCGATCGTCATGTTCAGCTCGGCCGGGATCAGCTTCGTCAGTTCGTTCGACTCCTCGAATCCCACCCCCATCACCCGGCACACGTCCTTCACCGCCGCCCGCGCCTTGAGCGTCCCGAAGGTGATGATCTGCGCCACGTGTCCGTACTTGCCCCGCACGTAGTCGATCACCGCCTGCCGCCCGTTCTGGCACAGATCGATGTCGATGTCCGGCATCTCGTCGCGGTCCGGGTCCATGAACCGCTCGAAGTACAGCCCGTAGCGGATCGGGTCCGGCGCCGACAGCCCCAGCGCATACGCGATCACCGCGCTGCAGGCTGAGCCCCGCGCCCCGCACGGAATGTTGTGCTCCCGCGCATACCGCACGAAGTCCCACACGATCAGAAAGTAGCTTGAAAACCCCTTCTCGCGGATCACCCCCAGCTCGTAGTCGATCCGCTCGCGCAGCTCCTCCGACAGCTCCCCGTACCGCTCCTTCGCCCCGGCGTACACGAGTTCGCGCAGATAATCGTCCGGGGTCTTCTCCGCCGGCGGCCGGTACACCGGCGCGTACCGCTTGCCGAAGTCGAACCGCACGTCGCACCGCGCCGCGATCCGCAGCGTGTTGTCGATCGCTTCCGGATACGCCGCGAACAGCGCCCCCATCTCCTCCGCCGTTTTCAGATAGAACTGATCCGTCTCGAACCTCAGCCGGTCCGTGTCGCTCACCTGCTTGCCCGTGCTGATGCAGCACAGCACATCGTGCGCCTCGGCGTCCTCCTTGTGCAGGTAGTGCGCATCGTTGCTCGCCACCAGCCCCACGCCCAGCCGCCGCGCGATCTCCGCCAGCTCCGGGTTGATCGTCTTCTGCAGCGGAATCCCGTGGTCCTGCACCTCGATGAAAAACCGCTCCGGCCCGAAGATCGACAGATACGTCTTGGCGATCTCCTCCGCTTTCCGCGCATCCTTCTGCAACAGCGCCTGCGGCACCTCGCCGCCCAGGCACGTGCTCGTACAGATCAGCCCCTCGTTGAATTCCTTCAGCACCTCGCGGTCGATCCGCGGCCGGTAGTAGAACCCCTCCCGATAGGCGATGCTCGCCAGCCGCAGCAGGTTCCGATACCCCGTCAGGTTCTCCGCCAGCAGCAGCAGGTGATAGCTCGCCTCGCCGATCCCCCGGCTGTTCCGCTCCGTGCGGTGCCCGGGCGCCATGTACACCTCGCAGCCGATGATCGGCTTCACCCCCGCCTTTACCGCTGCGCTGTAAAACTCGATCGCCCCGAACAGGTTGCCGTGGTCCGTGATCGCCACGGCCGGCATCCCCAGTTCCTTCACCCGCGCCACCAGCGCCTCAATCCGATTCGCCCCGTCCAGCAGCGAGTAGTGCGTGTGTACGTGCAGATGTGCAAACTGCCCCGCGCCCATGCCCCCATCTTACTCCCCCCGTCAATCCCCGCCCACATCGATCCGCGACACTACCCGCCGTCTCGCGCCGCTGTCTCCGCGTCCACTTCATGAATCATCACTCACTTGCCGTCATTCCGAACAATTGCCGTCATTCCGAGCGCGGCGAGGAATCTCCCCCGCCAACAACTCCCAACCCGCCTGTGATTCCCGGTAAACAACCTGCGACGAACCCTGTGATCTGCGTGATTCCCCTCATTCCGCATTCCGCAACCTGCCCTTGACGGACGACGCGACGAAGTCGCTCTGGAACGCACAGCGTTCGTCGTCAGTCAAGGGTCCGCAATCCGCAATTCTTCCCCGTCATCCTGAGCGCCAGCGAAGGATCTCTGATCGCGCTGTCCGCCCAGCACGCCATCCCCCGCCCGCATGGCGGCATTCCGCAATCCGAAATCCGCAATCCGCAATTCTTCCGTCGCGGTCCTCCGCGACTCCACCACTAGCCACCAGCCACTAGCCACTGCTTTTTCCAGCTTCCTTGCCCTCCCAACCGATCTCCTATATAGATTCTTCCGACCGTTGGCGCGGTCACTCGCGGGTTTCTCCATGCGGCCCGAACTCGTCGCGCAGATCAACGTCCACCAGCTTGCGCGCAACGTCCGCGCCCTCCGCGCGGCCGCCCGACCCGGCACCCGCATCTGCGCCGCCCTCAAAGCCAACGCCTACGGACACGGCGTCGAGCAGGTCATCCCCACGCTCGCCCGCGAGGGCGTCGAACTCGCCGCCGTCTCCTGCCTCGACGAAGCCCTCCAGGCCCGCCGCCTCGGTTGGGACCGCACCATCCTCTGCCTCGGCCAGCCCCTTGCCATCGACCTGCCCCCCGAGCGCCGCGAGCGCATCGACGCCTTTGTCCGCCACGACCTCGCCGCCACGATCTCCCGCGTGCAGGACGCCCGCGATCTCAGCGACGCCGCCGTTGCCGCCGGCCGCAAGCTCGACGTCCACATCGAGGTCGACACCGGCATGGGCCGCATGGGCCTCCTCCCCGACGCCGCTGAGGCCCTCTGCCGCGAGGTCCTCTCCCTCCGCGGCCTCACACTCCGCGGCCTCTTCATGCACTTCTGCAACGCCGAACTCC
>CAZNDQ010000535.1:0-3208 GCA_964571825.1 uncultured Planctomycetales bacterium
CGGCATTCCCTATCACGCGCTCGACGGCTACCTCGCCAAGCTCGTCCGCGCCGGCTTCAAGGTCGCCATCAGCGAGCAGGTCGAGGACCCCAAGGCCGCCAAAGGTGTTATCCGCCGCGAGGTCGTCCGCATTGTCACGCCCGGCACGCTCACGGACGATGCACTGCTCGACGAGCGCGCGGACAACTACCTCGTTGGCGTCTGCATCGACGGTGCCCAGGCCGGCCTCGCCGTCATGGAACTTTCCACCGGCCAGTTTCGCACGCGCCTTATCCCCCGCGGTGCCCTCCTCGACGAACTCGTCCGCCTCCGTCCGAGCGAGGTTCTCTTCGCCGACGAAGGAATCGACACCGCCGAGCAATGGCCGGCCGCTCTGCGCGAACTGACCGCGACCGCACTCGTCCGCCGCTCGCCGCACAACTTCGAGGCCCACACCGCGCTGACCCGGCTGCTCGACCACTTCGGCGTCTCGACGCTCGAAGGCTTCGGCTACGCCGGCATGGACCTCGCCCTCCGCGCGGCCGGCGCCGTCATCGACTACCTCACCGAAACACAAAAGAGCGCCGTCCGCCACGTCGTCTCCGTCCGTCCCGAATCGCCCGAAACGTGGATGAAGATCGACCGCAACTCATGGCTGTCGCTCGAAGTCGATCGCACGATGCGCCACGGTCAGCGCGAGGGCTCGCTGCTCGCCGCGATCGACGAGACCGTTAACGCCATGGGCGGCCGGCTCCTCCGCGCCTGGCTCAGCCAGCCGCTCCGCTGCGCCAACGAAATCATTCGCCGTCAGGACGCCGTCGCCCGCCTCGTGGACGAGTCCGAGCGCGCCCACCGCCTGCGCGACGCCCTCTGCCGCATTGCCGACCTGCAGCGCATCGCCTCGCGCATCGGCGTCGGCCGCGCTTCACCGCGCGACCTGGCTGCGCTCGCCGCAGGTCTCGGCGAATCGCACGACATTCGCGCGCAACTCGCCGGCGAGCTGCCGTCGCTCCTTTCCGAGGCGCGCGATGCACTCAGCGCGCTCGATGACCTCGCCGCGTATCTCGACGGGGCCCTGATGACCCCCGCACCCCTCACCGTCCGCGAGGGTAACATCATCGCCGCCGGCTTCCACGCCGAACTCGACCGTCTCCGCAGCATCCGCGCCGACGGCCGGCGCTACCTCGCCGAGTATCAGGCACAGCAGATCGAGCAGACCGGCATTGCGTCGCTCAAAGTCGGCTTCAACCAGGTGTTCGGCTACTACATCGAGGTCTCCAACACCCACCGCGACAAGGTTCCGCCGCACTACGTCCGCAAGCAGACGGTCAAGAACGCCGAGCGCTACATCACCGACGAACTCAAGCGCTTTGAGACCGAGGTGCTCACGGCCGACGAGCGCGGCAACGAACTCGAATACAGCCTCTTTACCCAGCTCTGCGCCCGCGCCGTCGAGCACCTCCCGGCGATCCTCCGCCATGCCGAAGCCATCGCGCTGCTCGACGTCGTCGCCGCTCTCGCCGTTCTCGCTCAGCGCCGCCGCTACGTCCGCCCCGAACTCGTCGCCGAGCGCATCCTCGAAATCCGCGACGGGCGCCATCCCGTCATCGAACTTCAGCCCGAGATGCGTTTCGTCCCCAATGACACGACAATGGGCGCGGCCGACGCCCGCCTGCTTCTCGTCACGGGACCCAACATGGCCGGCAAGAGCACCTACATCCGCCAGGTCGCCCTGATGGTACTGCTTGCGCAGACGGGTAGCTTCGTCCCGGCTGCCTCGATGCGGTGGGGAATCGTCGATCGCATCTTCGCCCGCGTCGGTTCCGCCGACGAGATCGCCCGCGGCCAGAGCACCTTCATGGTCGAGATGGTCGAGGCGGCCAACATCCTCAACAACGCTTCGTCCGACTCGCTCGTCATCCTCGACGAGATCGGCCGCGGCACCAGCACCTGGGACGGCCTTTCGCTCGCCTGGGCCATCACCGAGTACCTGCACGACCGCGTCGGCTGCCGCGCCCTCTTCGCCACGCACTACCACGAGCTGTCCGAACTTGCCGACCTCCTCCCCGGCGTGCAGAATCTGAACGTCGCAGTGCGCGAGTGGGGCGATCAAGTCGCCTTTCTGCACCGCATCGTCGCTGGCGCGGCCGACCGCAGCTACGGCGTCCACGTCGCGCGGCTGGCCGGCGTTCCGCCCACCGTCGTCGAGCGCGCCCGCGTTCTGCTTGCCGAACTCGAACGCAACTTCGTCCGCGAGTCGCATTCCCCGCGCATGGCCGGCGCCTATCGTCAGTCCGACGCGCAGCTACTGCTGTTCGACGACGGCGCCGCCGCGCTTCTCGCCGACCTCCGCGCGCTCGACCTTGATCGCCTTACGCCCGTGGACGCGCTCAATACGCTGCACGCGCTGCGTCGCAAATACGTGGATCCGTTGCCGCCGACCACCTGACCAACGCCGCGCTGGAACCCCGGCGGCAATTGCCGTACGCTATTCCGAATGCTGCGGCTCGGGCGTCATTCGTCGGACGGGAGCGGCCAATGAAATCACCACGTCACAAGCAACTGACGCGGCTCGCTGCCGCCTGGCTCATCGCCTTCACGGCAGGGGGGCCACCGTGCCTCGCCGCCCGGCCAGTCACGGATCGTGCCCGCAACTCGCTCGGCCGCGTCGAGGACTACGAGCGCGTCATGGCTGCGGCCCGCGCCTGGTTTGACGAGTTGCAGGTCGATCCCGTTGCCCTACTCCAGGGCGGAAAGGTCAAGGGCAAGAAGAAGCTCTCCGAGATCATCACGGTCTACACAACCTACCTCGACTTCTGCAAGGATGAGCAGGAACGCGCCGGCATCATGCGCCGCCTCCGCGAACTGGCCTGGCAGGCCACGCGCCCCGAATACCACCCGGTTGCCGCCCTTTCCGAAAAGCAGTTGATCGAAAACAGCATGTCCTACTTTCGCGTGCCCTACGACCTCGAACGGTGCGGCTTCGACATGTCCGAATATCGCGCCGAAATTGTCAAAGCCAAGGCCGTACTCGACGAACACCTCCGCAAGCGCGGCCCCTGGCAGCGTGCCATGTTCGCCGAGTACTACGACTACTTCGGCCTCGACAAGCCCGACTTCCTCAGAAACTCGAAGATGCAGGAGGGGGTCATCGCACGCCGCATCCCCCACGACATGTACGACAAGTACGACCCCACAACCGCGCCAAAGAAAAAGCGCGTTACCGGTT
>CAZNDQ010000536.1:0-3196 GCA_964571825.1 uncultured Planctomycetales bacterium
GCGGCCTCACCTGGACCTCCGTCGCCGGCGACCTCCCCGACCGCGATGTCATATACTCCATCGCCGAAGATCATATTTCTCCCAATCTCCTCTTCGTCGGAACCGAGTTCGGCGTGTACACGACCGTCGACGGCGGCACGAAGTGGCTCCGCCTCAAGGGCAACATTCCTACCATCGCCGTCCGCGATATTGACATCCAGCGCCGCGAAAACGACCTCGTCCTCGCCACCTTCGGCCGCGGCTTCTACATCCTCCACGACTACTCGCCCCTCCGCCTGCTCACCAAAGACCTGCTCGAGCGCGAAGCCGCCGTCCTCCCCACCAGGCCCGCCCTGCGCTACATCGAAACCAGCCGCCTCGGCGGACTCTCCGGCCGCGGCTGGTCCGGCGCCGCGTACTACAACGCCCCCAACCCGCCCTTCGGCGCCACCTTCACCTTCTATCTCAAGGAAAAACCGCTCACCCGCCGCGAACGCCGCAAGGAAGCCGAAAAGAAAGCCGAGAAGGCCGGCAAGCCCGTCCCCTATCCCACCATCGACGAACTCCGCGCCGAGGACGAAGAAAAGGAGCCCCAGGTCGTCCTCATCGTCACCGACGACGCCGGCCAGACCGTCCGCCGCATCGCCGTCCCCCGCGCCAAGGGCATCCAGCGCGCCGCCTGGGACCTCCGCTATCCCTCCTCACGCCCCACCGTCCTCCGCCCCGAAGGCGAACGCTTCGACTGGGAATACGAGCCCGTCGGCCCCCTCGCCCTCCCCGGCACCTACACCGTCACCCTCGCCAAGGAAGTCGACGGCGTCGTCTCGCCCCTCGCCGATCCGCAATCCTTCGACGTCGTTCCCCTCCAGCGCAGCACCTTCGAGGCCGCCGACCGCGCCGAAGTCCTCGAGTTCCAGCGCCGCACCGCGCGCCTCCAGCGCGCCGTCCACGGCGCCATCCGCGCCTCCGACGAACTCGCCACGCGCCTCGCCCACCTCCGCAAGGCCATGCTCGACACCCCGGCCGTCGACACCGCCCTCCTCGCCGAGTGGCAGCAGCTCGATCGCCGCCTCAACGAGATGCTCCTCACCCTCCGCGGCGACCCCACGCGCAACCGCCGCAACGAACCCGCGCCGACCTCCATCCGCGAACGTGTCGATTCCATCATCGGCAGCCAGTGGTTCTCCTCCTCCGCCCCGACGATGACCCAGCGCGACGACTACCGCCACGCCGGCGCCCAGTTCACCGAGACACTCGCCGCGCTCCGCGCCCTCAGCGACGACCTCGTCGCTCTCGAGGCCCGCCTTGAACAGCACGGCGCCCCCTGGACCCCCGGCCGCATCCCCACCTGGCAGATGGAGTCCGACTGACGCCTGGGCGAACGTGATGAGTTGGAAAGGAATGGATTGTCAGTATTTGTAGGGTGGGTGGATCGCAGCGCAACCCGCCTTTACGCGCGAACACCGTACGTCTCGCGCGACTTGCCTCGTAGGGGCATTCGCCGTTAGCCGGGGGTGAAACCTCCGGTCACGGAATGTTAACAAAAAAGACCCGCAGGGACACTGGTAAACTGACTCGCCCGATCACCGCCCCGCATTCACGCTCTCGGCCTGCTCGCCTGCGGCCCCAGAATTGTCGCCACGTCGATCGCCTGCAAAAACCGGATCCCCACCACGTGGCTCGCCGCGCTCAGCGCACAGCACCGGATCACTTCCGCCTCCACCGTCAGCCCGCCACCCGACGACGTCAGCAGCGTGATCCGGCACGCCGTCCCCGGCGCCAACGGCCGGCTGTGCAGAAACCCCAGCCCGCACGTGCTGATATTCCGCGGCCGCACCAGGAAATGCCGCGCCCCTTCGCCCGCCTCCAGCACCGTCAGCATCAGCTCGTCCGCCACCACGTATTCGTGCCGCACCGCCTGCCGCGCGATCCGCCCGACCGGCCCGCCCGCATGCGGGTGCATCGCCCGCCGCACGCGGCCCGCCTCGTCCGTCGACAACGGCCGCGAATCCACCCGAGACGTGTCCGCCGATCGCCGCGAATCCCCGCGCGACCCGCCGGATGCCCCACCCTTGTGCGAAGCGGAGATTTCGGGGACGGCCCCGCCGGGTCCCCCACCCTTGAGCGAATCGGCAGGACCGGGGCCGGACCCGCCTGCCAACGGCCCCATGCTTGGCTCTACTGCCTGATGATGCGGGCGCATCCCCGCCCGCCACGTGTGCTCCAACCTGCGTTCGTTCACCGCTGGACCCCCGGGGCGCCGGTTCCGCCGCCTTGTCCGAAATCGGCGACATCCCCACCCCCGCTTGAAGTCACACCAACAAAAATCTCCCCAAACCGGCCCGCCGTCCGATATTCACCGCCTACTCTACTGCTTCACCCCATTCACGCCTGCGATGACCGGGCCGCCCGATGTCTATACTCGCCCATCAAGCGCCCGCGTCTATTGCCGGACGCAGGCTCCTCCACGACACCGCGCCGGGTGAAGCGAAACGCGGCGCGGGGTGCCCCCGATGTTGGCCGGCTCGACAACAACGTCGCCGTCAGTTCCGGCCGCTGCGGGCCGGATGTCTGGACATCGTAAAAAAGGAGATACGCCCATGAAACCGCGCATGGAATACTGGAAGACCGCCCCCGCCGCCTTCAAGGCCATGTCCTCGCTCGAAGCCTACCTGCGCGACTGCGGCCTCGACCACGCTCTGTTGCACATGGTCAAGCTCCGCGCCTCCCAGATCAACGGCTGTGCCTACTGCATCGACATGCACTGGAAGGACGCCCGCGCGGCCGGAGAGTCCGAGCAGCGCCTCTACGGCCTCGACGCCTGGCGCGAGTCCCCCTACTACGATGACCGCGAGCGCGCCGCCCTCGAATGGACCGAGGCCCTCACCAACGTCACCGACGGCCACGTCCCCGACGCCGTCTATGACGCCGTCCGCGGCCACCTCTCCGACAAGGAACTCGTCGATCTGTCCTGGGCCGTCGCCGCCATCAACGCCTGGAACCGCGTCGCCATCGCCTTCCGCTCTCAGGCCGGCTTATACAAAGCCCCCGCGCCCAAATGACCGGACTCGCCGCCCACGCGCCGTAGGGCGACCGTTGGCACGCCTAAGCTCTGCGTCTCGGTGGCATGCCTAAGCTCTGCGTCTGGGTGGCATGCCTAATCTCTGCGTCTGGGTGGCATGCCTAATCTCTGCGTCTGGGTGGCATGCCTAATCTC
>CAZNDQ010000537.1:0-3167 GCA_964571825.1 uncultured Planctomycetales bacterium
AAGTCGCGGGCGTAGATCTGGCCGTCGATGTCGCGGGCGACGCCGGTGATTTCGGCGACGCTGAAGTGGACCGTGCGGCCGTTGACCTCCATCGCGATCTTGTCCTCGCCCCGCTGCGTGGCTGCTCCAGCTTCGAAGAGCATCCGCTTTTCGTCGAGGTCGCCGGGGTCGAACGTAATGAAGTTGGCGGCGAGCGCATCGCGGAAGGCGTCGATCTCCGCGAGCGTGTCGGGCAGGTCCATCACGTGCGTCATGGGGAACGAGGGGTACACCTTGCGCTTCTCGGGTTCGTAAATCAGCGAGTAGAGCGATCGCTGCGTGACGAGTTCATTCGAGCCGCGCGCGAGGATGTAATAGCAGCCGAAGCGGCGCAGGCTGGACGCGAGGACCTCTGTGGCGAGGATTTCCTCCTCGCGCCAGACCATGATGTCCTTGAGGCCGTGGGCCACGTCGTGGTCGCGCGTGAGCCGTTCGTGGACGGCGTCGAGGTTGTCCACGAGGGTGATATAGAGGTCGGCGTCGAGCTGCGTCATCTGATCGAAGTCGAAGGCGGGGAAGAGTCCGTGCTTCCAGCGGAAGGTGGCGTGCGTGCTGACGAGCATGTCGAACTTGCCGGAAGCGGCGGCGAGCACGTCCTTGAAGACGGCGCGGCGGAGTGAGTTAAGCCGCGCGATGGGCAGGTCGAGGATGCGGCCGGGGACGACGTCGGGTGCCTCCGCATACATCATATCGCCGATGTTGAAGAGGCGAAGGTCGCGGCCGTTTTCCAGGGCGAGGCGGACGACGCCCTCGAGGAAGGGTTTCTTGTCGACGCCGACCTGTCCGGTGACGACGACGCGCTTGTTGGGGGCGCGCGGGGGTCGAAAGAGGGTGGGTTCAGTCATGTCAGGATTCCGTGGCGTCCAAGTCACGCCTATCTGAACGGTTTTGGCGGCCCAAGGCAAGCGCTGACCGATGTCGAACGGCAGGCGAAACGGGAGGGTGATTCGCACGCGCGGGCTATCGGACGGCGGGTTCGGGGCGAGCGATTTCTTGACCGGGTGTGGGGGTTCGGGGAAACTGACGGATTCTCGATCGGGGCCGGTCCGCAGCGCAACCAGCGGGCGGGTCGGGGCCGCGGAGCAGGCGGCGAAAGGTCGTTCATGGCGGGCGGCAAACGGCCGCGGGCAACCGGGATCGGCAGCAGGAGCGAACGCGATGGTCAAGGTACTGGACATGCGCAAGGGGCGGCTCGTCGTCTACGAGAACGAGATGTACATCGTCAAGGACAAGACGCACGTGGCCAAAGGGAACAAGCGGAGCTATGTGCAGGCGCAGCTCAAGCACTTCAAGTCGGGCCAGATCATCGACGTGCGGTTCAACATGGACGACAAGCTGGAGACGCCGTTCGTCGAGAGCAAGGATTTTGAGTATCTGTACGAGGAGGGGGGCTCGCTGGTGCTGATGAACAGCGAGACGTTCGACCAGATCCACGTGGACAAGGAGGTTTTGGGGGATCAGCTCCAATTCCTCAAGGCGAACGAGAAGATCAGTTGCCAGATTCACCAGGGGAAGATTCTGGTGGCGGAGCTGCCGAACGTGGTGGAGCTGGAGGTGAGGGATGCGCCGCCGGTGGTGAAGGGGGCAACGGCGACGAACCAGCCGAAGGACGCGATCCTGGAGACGGGGGCGCGGGTGCGGGTGCCGGTGTTCATCGACATTGGGGACCGCATCCGGGTGGATACGCGGACGGGGGGGTATGTGGAGCGGGCGAGGGGGTAGGGGGCGGTATCCTCGCCAACGAGTGGCCTCCCGCAGATTGTCATTTCAGACTGAGCAACTAGATCAGAACAACTCGTCGTCTCGGGCGGCGAAGCGGCGGAGGGCCTCGGCGAGGGCGGCCGGGGACAGGCGCTCGCGCAGCTCTTCGATGGCGGCCGTGGCGAGGGCGTCGCAGCGTTCATTTTCGGCGTGGTTGCTGTGGCCGCGGACCCAGTGCCAGTGGACCTCGTGGCGGGAGGCCTCGGCATCCAGGGCCTGCCAGAGGTCCTGATTCTTGACGGGTTTGCGGTCGGCCGTTCGCCAGCCGCGGGCCTTCCAGCTTGGCAGCCAGCTCTTCATCCCCTGCTGCAGGTAGGTCGAGTCGGTATGCATGTCGACGATGCAGGGTTTCCGCAGCGTGCGGAAGGCCTCGATGGCGGCGGTAAGTTCCATTCGGTTGTTGGTGGTGGCGGGCTCGGCGCCGCTGATTTCCTTGTGAGTGTCGCCGTGGACGAGGATGGCCGCCCAGCCGCCGGGGCCGGGGTTCCCCTGACAGGCACCGTCGGTGTAGATGGTGACGCGGGTCATAGAGGGATGATACGGCGCGATCGCGGACGGAGAAACACGCGGTGGAGGACGGGCGATTACCCGCGGAATGTGGATCGTGCGGTACTTCCGTATCGGCGTTGGTTATTTCGCGTCGGCGGAGGAGCGAACCTGCTCGCTCGCGGCGCGACGAGCAAGGGGGCTGGGGAGGATAGGTGGGCGGTCGAAATCGTGGTCGGCGACTGCGAGGTCGAGTTCCTCGAAGAGCAGGGCGGGGACGACGGCCGTCTGGCCGCTGTTGCCCGAGTAGTTGTAGATGCAGCGCTGGTTTCCCGCGGCGAGGATGCGTTTGAAGGCTTTGAGGTCGATGCGGGCGATCTCGGCGCCGCTGACCATTTCCTCGCGGCCGTCGGGGAAGACCTTATAGAAGACGACGGAGCAAAAACTGCGTGCTGCCGAGGTGAAGGACATGCCGTAGGAGACGAAATGGGGCGAGCCTTCGGACAACGTGGAGACGCGGATGCCGAAGTCGAGTCCTTCTTCACGGCAGGCGTCAAGCAGCGCTTTCTTGAGGGCGTCGGGGTCGAGGCCTTCTTCGACGGACACGATGAGGGATCCGGCGATGGCGGTGTTGTTGTAGCCGCGGCCGTGGCCGGTGGAGCGCTTGAACTCCTTCGACGGGTTCCTCGACATGAGGAGGGTCTTGAGGATGCCGTTCTCCACGAGGTTGACGGGTCGGGGGGCGACACCTTGAAAGTCATAGGGGTATGCGCCGGCGATGTAGCGGCCGTCGATGGTCTGCTGCGTGGGGTCGTCGGTGACGCTCATCCAGCGGGGGAGAATGCGTTCGTTGAGCTTGTTGGCGAAGTCGTCGGGTGGTG